>CAJOGG010000048.1 GCA_905234205.1 uncultured Synergistales bacterium
TTAGGAGAAAAATATAAACTTGCTATTCTGTCAGTCAAGACTCTGTTAGCTTCTTCAGGAAATGGCAACGCTAAATCATGACTCCTCAAGCCTGCCTCAACGTGTCCAACCGGAATATGACGATAAAATCCAGCTAAAGCCGCCGCAAAAGTCGTTGAAGTATCGCCATGTACGAGAATCATATCTTGTTTGAAAGCGTCAAGAAATTTCCCCGTGCCTTCAAGTACACTCGCGGTTATGTGATCAAGCGTTTGATTTTGCCTCATGATATTAAGATCAACGTCAGAGATTAAACCGAAATCATCAAGAGCTTGTTTCAACATGTCTGTGTGTTGACCAGTCGCTAAAGTCGTAACGTGAAAGTCTGGATTTTTGCGTAACTCAAGAATCACTGGTGCCATTTTTATAGCTTCGGGGCGCGTTCCTACTACACATGTAATTTTTCTCATCGTCATAATAGCCTCAAATATAACTGCAATCCTAAGAACAACATCAAAACTTGCAACGCTAAAATTATGGTTACGGTTAAAATATTGGAGCCGGTTAAAGAGATTAATATGTGGTGTAAATGCTTCTTATCCGGATAAAATGGTGATTTGCCCGACAACATTCGCCTTGTGAATGCCGTCAACGTATCTACGACAGGAATCCCTCCGAACATAATCATCAAGCTCACTAGCTCGTAAAGCCTTATATATGGCAGTCGGGGTAAAACTATCGTAAGAAAGTGTGAGGCAAATAAATATCCAAGCAACGTACCGCGGGGAAATTCCAACAAAGCACACCCAACGCCATTGCCCCCATGTAGATTCCTGCGTAAGAGTTTCCAAGCATGAACAACGCAACCGACGACGCTATAAATATCGAAATGCAAAGGCCGTTCATTCCGTCAATGAGATTATAAGCACTCGTTACGCCTGCAAGCCAGATAATAGCAATAACGCTCACGATTATATTCGCATTCAATGGCAACACTACCAAACTCGACGCTATCATATGTAAAGCAAGCCTCAAAAACGGACTCAAGGAACACATGTCATCAAGATAGCCACAGAAGAATATCAATGTTCCTCCGGTTGCAATAAAACGAAGCTCGGGCATCTCTTCAGACATTATCACAGCCATCAAGAGATACCCTGCCCATAATCCTAAGCCTGCGCCTCGTGGCATTTTGCCTTTGTGAATTTTCCTAGCGTCAGGTATATCGATTATTCCGTATATGCCGGCCAACCTTATTGATACAGGTGCAGTCAGTCCGCCCCAGAAAAAACCGATAATGATGAATATAAATAATTTTACGTCAATCAATTTGATTTACTACTTTGTCCCGAATAATCTGTCGCCAGCGTCCCCAAGACCAGGCACTATATAACCATGATCATTCAGGTGTGAGTCAAGCGACGCTATGAATATATCAACTTCGGGGTGAACTTTGTGTACGCATTCAATTCCATCAGGAGCTGCGATTAAGCATACTAACGAAATTTTCTTGCCACCACGTTTCTTGATTAGGCTAATAGCTTCGGCCGATGAACCTCCAGTAGCCAACATTGGATCAAGCACAAATATATCGCGGTCTTCAATGTCAAACGGGAGCTTGCAATAATATTCAATTGGCTTCAAAGTTTCAGGGTCTCTGTATAGTCCAATATGTCCGACTTTTGCGTTAGGAACGATGCTCAATATACCGTCAACCATTCCTAAGCCGGCCCTTAACACTGGAACAATCGCTAACTTTTTGCCTTCAATCGTGTGAGCTATAGTTTTTGCTATAGGTGTCTGAACTTCTTTCTCTGTCAATGGCAAGCTTCTCGTGATTTCGTAGACCATTAAGCCTGCTATTTCCTGAACGAGTTCTCGGAACTGTTTCACGCTGGTGTTTACGTCGCGAATTATGCCCATTTTATGCTGAACTAACGGGTGATTGAATATTACTACGCGGCCACTTCCATGAGATTGAACGCTCAAAGTAGAATGCTCGGCCATTGAGATTTTGTTCAAGCGTCGTATATGCCTGCCACCCTCAAATTCCGTGTTGAAATACATATCGAGAATCGGGGCAACTTGTTCTGGCGTGATGACGTTTCCGCCCATTGTGATAACGTTGATATTGTTGTGAGCCTTGGCCATTTTCGCGCTGTTGAGATCGTTGCAAGGGATTGCTCTGATACCGGGGATTTTGTTAGCCGCGATTGAGATTCCGAAGCCTGTTCCGCACAATAAAATCCCGACATCTGCTTCCTCGTTAGCTACTGCATGAGCCACTTTGAAAGCTACATCGGGATAATCGTCGTCTTTATCAAACTCATAAGCCCCAAAATCGTTAAGCTCAAATTTTCTTGAAGCCAAATATGCTACAACTGCGTCCTTTAGCTTAATGCCTATATGGTCGCAACCAAGAGCTATTTTCATGTGAACAACTCCTTTAATAAAGTCAAATTTTAGGCATTATTATAGCAAGGTCCACAATGAATTTAGCTGCTTATATTTACGATTTACTTCAGAGCTTTGGCAAGTGCATTGATATATTCGTCTTGTACTTTAGTGCCTATATCAGAGTCAGGGAAGTAAGCTTCAAAACCGTGAAACACTCCTGGAATAACATGAAGTTCAACAGGTACACCAGCCTGCAATAATCTTTGAGCATACGTGATGTCCTCGTCTCTGAACGGATCCAAACTTCCCACCATGATATACGCCGGGGGTAAATTCGATAAATCTTCAGCTGTTGCCGAGGAGGCATATTGTGAAACGTTCTCGGGATTCTTTGTGCCTAGATACATTTCCCAAGCCGTGATATTGAAATCCCTGTTCCAAACTCTGTGATCGATAAGAAGTCGTTGTAGTTCTGTAGTCAAGCATTGGATATAAAGGCATATGGAAATATAACGCGGGGCCTTTCTCGTCCCTGACTCTTAAAGCTAATGCAGCAGTCAATCCACCACCGGCACTTTGTCCAGCAACAGCAACTTTTTCACGATTAACTGGCAACTTCTCAACAAGCCACTTTAAAGCCTCCATACAGTCGTCCAAGTCGGCAGGATAAGGAAATTTTGGGGCAAGCCTGTAATCCGGAGCTACGACAATGCAATTTGCCCTCTTCACAATCTTCAACAACAATGCCTCGTCTTGTTCAGGAGTTCCGAGAATATGTCCGCCACCATGAATCCAGAGCAATGCCGGGAGCTTTGTGCCTTCTTCACGAGATTTTGGCGCGTAGATTCTGACTCGTAATTGTGAGCTGATCATTTCGTCATAAACTTCAACTGCTTCATCTTTGGGCAAGTCTTCGGGTTTTACGATAAAGAGTTCCTGTGCTGCGTTCAAAGTTTCTGCGGTGATTGTTATTTCTGGTAAGACCATAAAATTCTGTTTGAGTTCGGAAGTGATTCTTTCGTTGAGATTCCAAGGCTGAATTTCGTTGGCTGATGATACACTGCAAATAGCTGCAACTAATAATAGCGCGAGAAAAATTTTTCTCATGATGATTCTTACTTCCTTTCGTGTTGAAATATGCCTCATTATACAAAAACGACCCTGAATTTCTTCAGAGCCGCCTTACGTGTTTATGCCTCAATCGGAATTTCTGCTTCGTCTTGTCTTGGCCAAGTTGATGTCCATGTTCTAACGGGTAAGCCCCAAATGTTTATAAAGCCTACTGCCGCGGAATGGTCAAACGTATCTCCCTCGGAGTAAGTCGCAAGGTCGTGCCTGTAAATGCTCTTGGAAGTCTTCAACCCTCTAACAACTGCCTGGCCCTTGAACAATCTCATCTTGACTGTACCATTTACGAATTTTTGCGTGTCATTGATGAAAGCGTTTATGGCGTCGCGCAACGGTGAGAACCAATAGCCCTCGTATGTTAATTCAGCAAAGCGAGTCTCAAGCTCACGTTTAGTCTTCAGGACTTGTTTATCAAGCGTAAGAGTCTCCATAGCTCTGTGAGCCGCCAACAACGTTACAGACCCCGGGCACTCGTAAACTTCACGCGACTTGAATCCCACAAGCCTATCTTCAATCATATCTACACGACCAATTCCGTGACGTCCAGCAATTTTATTTAACTTCTGAATCAATTCTACTCCGTGCATTCTTTCGCCATTAAGCTCAACAGGTATTCCGCCCTCAAAACTAATCTCAACAAATTCCGGAGCATCAGGCCCTTCAATCGGATTACTTGTCATCTCGTAAGCGTCCTCGGGAGGTTCATTCCATGGATCTTCGAGCAAGCCGCATTCAATTGAGCGTCCCCATAAATTATCGTCGGTGCTATATGGTGAAGCTGCTGTAGCTCTTACAGGGATTCCGTGTTTAGCTGCGTATTCGATCTCTGCTTCTCTTGTGAAGTGCCAATCTCTAACGGGAGCTAATACTTTAATTTTGGGATTTAGAGCCGTAGCACACACTTCAATTCTTACCTGGTCTTGGCCTTTTCCCGTGCAACCATGAGCAACTGCAACCGCGCCTTCTTTGTTGGCAATGTCAACGAGAGTCTTAGCTATTAACGGACGAGACAAAGCTGACACCAAAGGATAAGTGCCTTGATACATTGCGTTAGCTTTAAGTGATGGGTAAACGTAATTCTCTACGAAAGTTTTTTTAAGGTCAAATATATAAGCCTTGATTGCTCCACTATGAAGAGCTTTCGATTTCGCCGCTTGTAAATCAACGTCTTTTTGTCCGACGTCAGCTGTCATTGTGATAACGTCGTAACCTTGTTCTGTCAACCACATAACAGCAACACTTGTATCGAGTCCACCACTGTAAGCTAATACGGCCTTTCCCTTTTTCTCTGGCATGTGTAAAGATTCCTTCTTTCACAAAAATTTATAATGCTTTATGATAATATCACATATAAAGACTTCATCAGGAGTGTGCATTTAAGAACGCATGGATGGAATCGTAACTGCCAATGATATTTATGATGCTCTTATTTATGGCTATAAGATTCAAGAATTAACAGGGGCAATAAAATTTCAGTTAGGTGACGTAAAAGTGTCCGTAAAACGTAGAGACGTTATCGGGGGAATCCTTCAAGAATGGCTTGAGCTGTGGTTAAAAAAACTAGGAATAGACTACATGCCAAACCCTCAGGTAAACATGCCGCCCGATATTTATCTTGATCCCACTGACATTACACGAGGTTGGCTGGAAATTAAGGCCTTCAATCGCAACGACACACCTAGATTTTCGATAGCATACTTCAGAACTTTTCCAGAGGAATTAATCAAGCGTCCTTGGCACTTAGACACGGACTACTTAATATTCGGCTATGTTATTGACGAGAGAACAGGAAATGTGAAAATCAAGGATCTATGGCTCAAAAAGATTTGGCAAATCACGAAACCGATGACCAACTGGCCATTGACAGTGCAATTTAAGAATGATGTGCTTCATGAGATAAGGCCTTGTCGTTGGTACTCAAGCAATAGAAATTTACAGGTGTTTGAATGTCTTGAAGATTTTCTGTCAGCTTTTGAGAAAGCAATGTATCAGAATCCCGAAACACGTTATGAGGCAGTCAACTGGCAAAATAAATTCAAGTTAAGCTATCGAAAACATTATGGACGCGATATAAAGATTCCAAAGTGGGAAAAGATTATGAGCAAATATGGCTGGGGAGATTAGATTTGAGCCAGCCTAATAAATATAGACTTCCACAGACGAGCGTTATATCGTTCTGGTTGAGCTTGGCTCGTGAAATTGCGTCGAATGGACTAACAAAACTTTCAGGAGAATTTGACCATGTGAAATTTTTTGCGGCGTTCAATACTTCTTCAGGGGGACAAGCGCGTGACATTCCCGGTACTGTCGTGAAATATATCTTGGGCTTGAGAAACTTGTTTAATAACCCAATGCAGCCTGGATAATTCTTGTCCCTCATAGCCGCGTATACAACGCTGAAATTTTTCGCAGGCCATAAACTTTTTACACTCTCACATAAATTCTTGACTCCATCAAAATTATGACCTCCATCAAGAATCATTACGGGGTTGCGTGAGATTATCTCAAGACGACCAGGCCAAGAAGCTTTTCTCATGCCTTCAAGGATCGAATCATGCGAAATTTTCGGGAACGAGTCTTTCACACAAGCTATAGCCGATAAAGCCAACGCAGCGTTATTAATTTGATACTTGCCTATTAAATTTGTGTGTACGTTGTTGAGATTAAGAAGCTGTGAACGAAAATCAAACACGTTGCTTTCAGGAGATATATTTACGTTATCGAGCTTAACACACTCTGGAACAATAAATGGCTTAGCAAATTTTTCTGCGCAGACTCGTTTGAACATAGGCAGTAAAGACTCATCAACTCCAGCAAAACATGCAGGCGTATCAGATTTAACCACGTCGAATTTTTCCCCGGCTATGCTCTCAAGAGTTGGGCCAAGATATTCAGTATGGTCAATCGAGATCGAAGCAATTACGGAGCATACAGTGTTACTCATAGTGTTAGTAGCGTCGAGTTTTCCTCCTAGACCAGCTTCAATTACTCCCACGTCGATATTCTCCTTACGAGCTAATAGAAAAGCACAGGCAGTTAATAATTCGAAGTATGAGGGCAAACTTTCATTTGGGAAAATTTTCGTGATAACTTCATCAGCAGCTTCAAGCCATTTTTCCGGAGATAAAGCTTTACCGTCGATTAAAAGCCTTTCGCCTGGACTCTCTAAATGCGGACTCGAGTAAAAGCCTGTTTTGTAACCTGACGCTTGAAAGATTGAGGAGATGAACGCGCCAGTAGAGCCTTTACCGTTTGTACCGACTATGTGAATGGATTTGAAAGAGTCTTGAGGATTCCCGAGCCTTGATAATAATCGCGCGATTCGTTCGAGCCCGGGAATTATCTTGTTAGTTGAGTGAGCGCAAAGAACTTCTTCGAAAGTGTCAAACGAATTTATCATTTTGCCGGTGGAAACGAGAAGCTCCCTTTGTAACCTAATTTCTTCATGGCATTCACAACTTTTTCAGCCGAACTCTTGTTAGCGCCACCCTGTACCCAAACTTTGAAGTGTTTTGACGCAGGATTTTGATACACCGTAGCTTTATAGCCGGCCTTGTTGATTTTGTTCGCAGCCTCTTGAGCCCCAGATTTCGACGTATAAGCCCCGATCTGAACACGCCATTGTTTGTTAGCCGGTAAACTCGAAGCCTTTGTTGTTGTCGCAGCAGCAGTTTTCTTGACCGTAGCATTTGAAGTTGATTTCGCTGTAGTAGCCTTTTTGGCTTGTTGTGATGAAGTCGTGTCGTCGCTACGCTTATGGTTTTGGTGGATTGAGCTTGAGGGACAGCAACGGCTATAGCTAGAAAATCGTTTTGAGGTTCTGGTCTAGTCTCTGTCAACTTTGGTTCCTTAGAAATTTCCGCTGATACAGGAACATTTGCTAAGGATAAAACCATTTCGGCGTCAGAACTTTTAATCTCGCCACGCTCAGCCATTAAGGCAGGTGCTTCAGCATAAGCTCTCGTTGATGAAATTCCAGGGGAAGATTTCAGGCCATTAAGGAAAAATTGACGTCCAGCAATAACGAGTAAAGCTACGGCAGCAATGCTAACAATCGGCAAAACCATATCTCCAAACGAAGGGAGCATACCGCGTTTCTTGATACCTCTTCTAACCATTGCACGTCTGGACATAATTTCGCCCCTTAATCCTTACGATTTCTTCTGTAGTATGCAGGCTGATCATAAAATTTTCGCTGTAATCCAGGGAAAGCCCTTTCATCGTCATTCGGTGAAGTCAACCTAGCTTCTTCAAGCCCACCTGGTTCATTAGCGCGATTCCTTTTACGATTGTATATGTCATAAATAGAATTTCCTGTCCTGACCGGCGGTTGAGTTTGCTGTGGGGGTTGATTCTGTGAAGGTGTTCCTTTTATCTCTGCAGGCTTACCTGTTGTGCCAGCGCCTGCGTTAACTTTGTTCCTCAATTGTCCCATAGCGTCTTCAGGGAAAGTAGCAATCAACGTAACGTGAACTTTTTCACCGAGTGATTCATCAATTACGTGTCCCCAAATAACTTGCGCATCTGGGTCAGCAGTCTCTTCGATAATCTGTGCAGCGTCTGACATTTCTCCAAGGGTTATTTCCGTTCCTGTTGTAACGTTCAACAAGATACCTTTTGCGCCGCTCATAGGGAATGTCATTAATGGGGAAGTTATTGCGCTCTGTGCAGCTTTTCTGGCTCTGTCTTCACCTTCGCCTTCTCCCATACCCATAATAGCTGTGCCTGCTCCAGTCAAAATCGCCTTAATATCAGCAAAGTCAAGATTAACGAATCCGGATTTAGTGATAAGATCGGTAACGCCCTGAACAGCCTGACGAAGAACTTCATCAACTTTCTTATAAGCGTCAACGATCTTCATCTTTATGCCATTATCCATTTTGAGCAATTTATCATTCTCAACAATTAACAGCGCGTCAACGTTTTTGCGTAAGTCTTCAATTCCAAGCTCAGCCGTGCGCATACGTTTATTCATTTCGAAGCCAAAAGGTTTCGTTACGACTCCAACGACTAGAACGCCCATATCTTTAGCGGCTCCAGCGATTACCGGTGCGGCTCCTGTGCCTGTAAACAACATATCAGCTCCGGCAATGTACTCTTTTATCTTGTCTATACTTTCTTTAGCGGCATTAGTTCCGACTTGTGGATTAGCTCCGGCTCCTAGACCTCGTGTCAAAGCTTCACCGAGTATGATTTTATTGGGAGCTTGGTTCATGTCTAAAGCTCTAGCATCAGTATTAGCGGCCACAAAATCTACGCCTTGAACGTTAGATTCTATTATATGGTTAAGTGCATTACCGCCGCCGCCTCCTACACCGAAGACGACGATCTTCTCATTCTGACGCACGTTGCTATTAGTGAGCTTAAATATTTGATCCTGATTCATTATAAAATTTCTCCTCCTAACCTCTGAAATTTTATTTTATTTTTCGCGGCATGACAAGGGATTTATTATACAGGCTAGAATAACTTCTTGAATCTGTCAGCAAGATTTTTCATGAGTTCTCCAACGCTTTTACGCTCGCCATTATCCTCATCATCATAATATTCAGTATCGTTTTCATAATCATCTTCTGGTTCTTCATTAATTTCGTCCTCGTCTTCATTATCATAATCTCTGGTCATGTTACGTTCACGACGTTCAGCACGATTCTTTTCTTGACGCTCACGTTTTTCCGAACGTTCCGACAATCCTGGCAATAACTGATCCGACTCCATGAACAAATACGGGTCATTAGAAGTTAATAAATGATACCTAAGTATACCAGCTGAACTTACATAGCTAGCGTTGTCGAGTCCAGGAGGCATTTTATAGATAGGCTCTTGAACTTTTCGTACTGGCATTTGCAAAATATCTTCAAGCATCATTTCTATACCTGGTGTTTCAGAGACTCCGCCAGATAAAATTATTCCGCTTGGGAAATGTTGTGGCGTACATTCGGCTAAAGCGTCTCGGACGTAATCGTTAAATAATTCCTCAACGCGTGCAACTATGGCTTGGGGAGCCAAATCAACATCAACACCTTCACGCCTTAAATCATCGGGGTTGGACGTAAAGATTCGTTTTTTCAGGTGCTCGGCTTCTCCTAATGGTATATGCAAAATCGTAGCTAGGTCACTGCGAATATGATCGCCGCCTATTGGAATGCTCAAGACTCTAAAAGCTCGTCCGCCGCGATAAAGAACTATCCCCGTAGTTCCTCCGCCTATACAGATTGATATACAACCTGCGCGCATTTCTTCCTCGTACACTGCTCCTAAACTTGAGGCTAAAGGCTTTAACACGAGTCCACGGACATCAAGCCCGGCAGTTTGCACACAGTTCACGACGTTTTGTACGTAAGTCATAGGGACAGCGACTGTTTGAAGCCACATATCCAACTGATTGCCATTCATGTTAAGCGGCTCATCAATCGAGCGACCGTCAAGTTCGTAACTTGTTGGGATCATATGAAGTGAATACATGTTGCTGCGGAGTGCTAAATTATCTCTGGCTCTATCTATTACTCGGTTCAGGTCGCTTGGCTCAACTGCTTTAGATTCGCGTCCACCTAGTGTAACCATTCCGTGAGTTGATTCGCTTTGAACGTCCATTGCATTGAAGGCCACGATGACATTGCTGAGACGTTTAGCGGAAATTCCGGTTATGCTCTGGGCTTCCTGAAAGGCTCTTATTACTGATTGACGGGCGTCCTGAAGACTTACGATGATTCCCTTCGATATGCCGCGTGAAGGAGCGTGTCCAAAGCCAATCACATTTACAGAATCCCCATAACGGTTATTCTTTTCCGCCACTATCATCGTAGTTTTCGTCGTTCCCATACTAAGCCCCACAAGCAGGCCATCAGATTTTACCGGCATTTTTAATACGTTCCCTTCTTTATCATAAATCTTTCAAATACACAGTGCTTCATAGCTAAAGTTCTGCTTACTTTTTCTCAATATACTTCATTCCGTACCTTTCGCACAGAGCTGGCAGCATTTCAGGCGACTTGTTAAAATTTATTTGTTTTATTTGCTTTATTTGCTTTCCAAGGTCTATTGAGCGTTTGAAATTTGTATTATATCCGCATACAATTGCCCCTGTATTGTGTCTGACAGAGTAGTTTACTACTCGCCTGGAAAAACGCTGTTGAAGATCGCACAAAGCCACACCACACGGATTGTTGCTAACTTTGCACAACTCACGGAGAATGACACATTCAGACCTTGACAGTCTTTTAATTTTGTTTAATTGCGTCAAATACAATTCTCCACCTCCTTAGAAAACATGTTTTCGTATATTTTATAGCGTCCGTACGAAAATTCCAAACTCATACAACCTCGCCCAATATCCTTATAGCTAAAGCTGGTGTATTACGGCACATTTGATAATTTTCGCAATAAAATTTTCCCCTCATAAGTCGCATCGATTACATAGTTTCCGCCTTCATTTATCAGCTTCGAGAATAAGTCGTCAATCGTAGCTCCTAGATCTTGGCCGCTATATTTTCCAGGCTGTAATAATAACTCAAACCGTTGTTGAGCGTAGGCAAGTCGCAAAGTGAACAAATCCATTCCCGCACGACGTTCCCAAGATATTTCCGTGGCAGAGTCGTACCAATTAAATCTTCTGAAATTTTCAAGAAATGAGGCTATTACTTCCGTAGCTAAAGGAGACTTAAACACTCCGCTCATAGGCGCTTGAATAGTTACATCTGCTGGCACATTGCCCTGATCAGGAATTTTCCAGACTAACTTACCTGCGTCATTATCGTTTTGTCTTCCTGGTTCAAACAGCCACATTCGCCCGTCTCGTGATATACACCAAATTTTTCCTCGCCAATCAACTTTAACCCATGCGCTCAACCATTCTATACGTGTAACGAATCTCCCTAGCTTTTCCATGCGTGTATCAACTACAACAGGCATATCGCGTTCCAGAAATTCCTTGAGGCCCTTGGAGTCTTTCATGAAGTGCGGCCAAAAACTTAAGCATCTTTGCGGAAATACTTCCCATAATCTTTGCTCAAGTACATAAGACTGTGCTTCGATCTTATAGCCTTTTAACGCAAACCAAGCTTTGTAATTCATCACGTAAGTTATAGAGCCGGCGATCATTGCTATGAGAAAAACTCTTGACGGACGCACAGTAATTCACGACACGCAAAAAACCGGGCCGATGATTTTTATCTCAGGTTCAAGCTTTATTCCGGTATTCTCGTACACACGTTCAGCGCAGAGATTTATAAGCTTCATGATGTCCGAACTAGTTGCGTTACCATGATTAAGAATGAAGTTAGCATGTTGGTCCGATACTACAGCGTCACCGACTCGCAAATTTTTGCAACCAGCTTCATCGAGCAATTTACCCGCCGAATAGCCTTCAGGATTCTTGAATGTACAGCCAGCGTTACCAAAAGCATGAGGTTGCGAGCCTCGCCTAAGCATAAAACTTTCGTATACGTCTTTGTCTTTGGGATTAGCTTGTCTGAAGGTTAGTCTAGCTAAAACTATTACGCGCTTTTCATTTGCCAACGAACATTTACGGTAAGAGTAATTTATTTCATTGCTGTGCCAAGTTTTTATTTCACCGTTGGCCTCTATTGATACAACATTGTCAACAAGGTCGCAAACTCCGTGTCCTCCTGCGCCTGCATTGCCAGCCAAAGCCCCTCCCAACGTTCCAGGTATACCCGCCGCAAATTCCATGCCGCCTAAACCTCGTTCACGTACTTGTCTCATCAAAACCGGCAACATAAATCCCGCGTCTATATCTGTTGTAATATCATTGCGCCAGCTTATAGTGTTTAATCTCAACGTCGAAATTACTATCCCGTGAATAAGTCCATCAGGGAATAGCAAATTGCTTCCACCACCTAGAACATAAACAGGATAGCCCTCAGTTATGGCAAGAGTGAATATTATTTTCGTGTCCTCAATAGTATCAGGAGCAACGAACACCTCGGCCTCACCGCCAGCTCTTAACGTACAAAGCTTAGACAAGGGCCAATGTTCATTTATATTTAGATTCGGTAAAGCAGAATGTAATTTATCAACAAGCATGTCGCACTCACAAAATCCCTGATTAAAATTTCCGCAATTATACCCTAAAAAAACTTTTGCTTAAAATATTCTCTCCAATTTTGTAAACGTCTCCGGCTCCCATTGTAAGCAGAATATCCCCGGGTTTTAATGAGTCCTTCACAATTTTTTCGGCATTGTCAAAATTTATCGGCGTAATAGTTTTCGTAGCAGATTTGATGATTTCGTTCGATGAACTGTGTGAAAGCTCTTTTTCCCCTGCAGAATAAACCGGCAACAAAAATACTTCGTCGGCTAAGCTCAAAGCCTGTGCAATATCCGGAGCAAATTGTGCGGTGCGTGAAAATCTATGAGGCTGATAAACAACAACAAGTCTACGTTCAGGGTAAACATCTCTTACAGCGTTCAATGTTGCCTTAATCTCTGAAGGGTGATGCGCGTAATCGTCCATTACTAAAATGTCGTTAGTTGCGCTGCCTTTGACCTGCATACGACGTTCAGAGCCGTGAAAATCCCTGAGAATCTCCGCTGATTGTTCAAAGCTTATTCCACAAAGATTAGCCGCTGCGATTGCTGCAAGTGAGTTCAAGATATTGTGCTTGCCAGAAACTTTTAGTTCAAGAGTTCCGAGTTCTTGGCCATTGTGAGAAACTTTACAAGATACTCCGCCGCCGTGAGTGTTCTTTACGTCATAAGCGCCCCAGTAAAAATTTTTGCCCCAGCCGTAGCGAATTATACTGCCACGAGATTTATTGCAGTGTTGAAAAACTTTATTAGCGCCTTCGTCTTCCGCACATAGAATCAAAGCTCCGTCGTCTTTCCTGCCTTCTGCAAAACGAGTGAAAGCTGCTATAACGTCCTCGCGGGTCTTGTAATGGTCAACATGATCCCAATCAGCGTTAGTGATAATTGCTATATTAGGCGTGAATAACTCAAACGTTCCGTCGCTCTCGTCAAGTTCAGCGATAAAATATTTGCCACTCCCTGATACGGCATTGCTTCCAATGTCAGGTACGTTGGCCCCGATATAAACGGTAGGATTTAACAAGGCACGCAAAAATATTAGGCCGGTCATTGAAGACGTTGTAGTTTTTCCGTGAGCTCCTGCTATGCCTATACCGTAAGATTTATTGAACAGATAGCTAAGAGCTTGGGCACGCGACAAAATTTTTATGCCGTTATTAACTGCGCAAACTACCTCGGGATTATCACGACTAACGGCACTGCTTAAAATCAACGCGTCAGGCTTGAGATTATCTATATGATTAGCAGAATGTCCTATTGAACAGGGGATATTATCAAGATCATAATGAGGTTCTTTGAGATCACAGCCGGTTACTTCAAGTCCATGAGCTTTCAATAATTTCGCAAGAGCACTCATTCCGGCTCCTCCAATGCCCATAAGGTGAACACGCTGTATATTATTCAACATGGCAAAAAGACTCCACCCTTAAAAAATTTGTCGTAAAACTTTAAAATTTTATCATGTTCATAGCGTCAAGATTACTGCCTAGGTATTCAACGAATTCTGAGACTTTTTCCTCGCTTATGTATGGAGCTTGCAGTCTGAAAATCTGCGGGCTTTCAGTGTTCCTGAACAACATATCGCCTTTTCCCGTCAATTTGTCAGCGTCGGTAACTCCTATAATATTTTTCGAGTCATTCTGTGAAGTCAGAGTGAAGGCAACTCGCGCGGAAATATTTGCCCGTATCAGACTCGTAAGAACATCAGCGGAAGGTCTTTGAGCGGCCAACATCATGTAAATTCCAACAGCGCCGGACTTTTGAGCAAGCCTCACGATTAAGTCCTCAATCTCGTTTCCAAGAGAGTACATTAAGTCAGCAAGTTCATCAATTATTATTACGATTTCAGGCAAGCGATCTTTCTTGGGCAACTTACGATTATAAGCAGCAAGATTACGAACACGAAACTTAGAGAAACTTTCAGCGCGCGTCTCCATTTCGTTATAAGCCCACTGCATAGCCCTCAAAGCTTGTTCAGGATTAGAAACCGGACTAGAGAGTAAATGCGGTAATCCTTCATATATGGAGAACTCTACGTGTCTTGGATCAATTAATATCAGCCTCAATTCATCAGGCCTATGCTTTGAACACATACTTAAGATACAACCGTTGATAAAAGTGTTTTTGCCGGAACCGTTATTGCCAGCGATTAACAAGTGTGGCATTTCCTCAAGTCCCTGCACAAAATATTTTCCGTCAACCTGTGCGCCCAACGGTAAAGGTAAACGAGCGTTGCTACCCTGATATTCTTCTGATTCGAACATATTCCGCAAAGAGATAATTTTACGTTCAGGGTTAGGAACTTCTATACCCACGTAATGAGTTCCCGGGATAGGTGCCTCTATGCGTACAGACATAACAGCCAGAGCCATAGCTAAATCTTCTGCAAGCCCTGAAACTTTGTTGACCTTCATTCCCGGAGCAAGCTCTAGCAAATATTGAATCACCGAAGAGCCCGTTATGATATTAGCAACAGAAGCTACGACGTTAAAATTTTTCAGTGTTGACGTTATTATCTTGGCCTGCTTGTCGGAAATTTTCTGGGTATCTCTGCTTATCTCAAAATTTACTGACGAGCCAAAAATATCCATAGGCGGCGGAAATACCGGTTCATCAAGTTTACTACTAGCTCCTCCGTTGTCGATAATATCCTGAATTTCTTCGGGGAAGCTGACGGTGGGTAATGGTCTGCGCAATTTTTTGGGACGACCTGAATTTTTTGCGCGTTTCTTTTCCGGATAAGTCAATGCCCCTGAATCCAACATGGCTATAAGGTTATTAATCTTCTCGACCGCTTCACTATCCGATGACTCATTTTTATTCTCGTGTTCAAATTCTTCTGGCGCAGGTTTCAACTTCGGCATCTGAATGTTAGATAGCTGCATAGAATCGTTGTTGTATTCATCTTCAAAGTGTCGTTTTTTCGGGTCTGGCTTTAAAGTTGGTGTTGGAATGTCTTGCATGAACAAAATATTTTCTGGCCTGTGTTCTGGATAGTCTTTTGCCTTGGGAGTACGTTCACGCTTTGGCTTTGTTCGTTGCGAGCGTCGTTGTCGTGGCGTATCGTCGTCATCATTGCGTCTGTAAAAATTCCTTCTGAACGATGGCAAAGGAGGCAGAGATAATTTCAGAATCCTTGAGCCGAAGAAAAACGCTGACAGAAGAAACGAGGATATCACAAGCAGAAGGGTTATAAACGTTCCTATGTTGAGCACAAAGAATCTCGCCAGGCCTTGGCCAAAATTTCCAGGAAGAGATAACGTCCATTCCGAACTCCAACCAGTTTCACGCAAAAGCCCAAGCATAAATGCAAACGATATGTACAATTGTGTTGTGCCTAAAATTTGTCGTTGGATTCTTGGGACTTTGAACTTCAAGAGGGTAGCTATACATAAATAAAGCACGAACAACAACGGAACTATCACAGCTCCTCCCCAAGCAGTGCGCAAGTATCTCCCCCATTCTCTTCCGCCATCGCCAGTTAAAGCGCTGTCGAATAACGCAAGAATGAAATACGCACAAAGAATTATTATCACGAATAATATGAGCTCTCCCCAGCTTCCTTGATTTCTAGTTTGTCTTTTGCTCAAAAATTTACACCTCTCTGCTCTATTTTTGTGTATAGTATACCCCGACAGGTAAAAATCGTGTCCATAAAATCACGAATATGCTGTATACTTTCACCAAATCAATTCATTTTAATTCATACAGGAGGTTACGCTACTATGAAGAAACGCGTATTTGTACTCGTATCAGCTTTAGCTATTGCTCTCATAGTTTTCACGACAGCCCAAGCTAACAAAGGTATGGTTACGGCCACAGGCAAGGGCGATGGCTTTGGTGGTAAGGACTCTATCACAGTAACTCTGACTCTCAAGGACGGAAAGATCACTGACGTTAAAGCAGAAGGTCCGAATGAGACTCCGGGAATTGGCTCTAATGCGATTGAGAAGATGCCAGGTGCCATTGTCGAACAGAATATCATCAACGTTGACGGAGTTACAGGAGCAACTATGAGCTCTAATGGTATTCGTCAAGCTGCAGAAGCTGCCTTAGTTGCTGCGGGGTTGAGTGCTGCTGATTACAAGAAGGCTGAACCTGCAAAAGTTGTTGAAGCTCCAAAACCTGTTGAAGAACTCAAGCCCGGTGAATACGCTGGAACTGGGGACGGATTTGGCGGTGCTGGGGCAATCACAGTCAAGCTGACTCTC
>CAJOGG010000049.1 GCA_905234205.1 uncultured Synergistales bacterium
ATCTCGGCTCAAATGGAAACGCGGCTAACAATGTCGTCTTCCCTATGACGGTAATAGCCTTGGCCTTCACGTTGATGATCGGCGACGGAGCTTGTGCTTTTGTCTCAATGAGTTTGGGTGCGCGAGAATCAAAACAGGCTGGCGATACAGTAGGCAGTGCGGCGTTACTTTCTTCAACATGCGGAGTAATCATAGCGATAGTGTATTACATTTTCCGTGAGGAGCTTGTAACATTTTTTGGTGGACGAGTTAATGAGGAGACATATAGACTTGCGCTTGAATATTTCACGTACATAATCCCGGGCATTCCGTTTTACGTCTTCGGCCAAGCTATGAACCCTGTAATCTCTGCTGACGGGAGTCCGAATTACGTAATGTTCTCAACGTTGATAGGCGCAGGAATTAATATCGTGCTGGATCCGTTGTTCATATTCGGCTTTCGTTGGGGAATGATGGGGGCGGCATTAGCTACAATACTTGGCCAAATTTTCACGGCGTTCATGTCATTGCTATATATCTCGTCAAGAATGAAGGCTATAAATTTCTCCCGCGCGAATCTCTCCTACAATCCCAAGTTAATGAAACGTTATTTGCCTTTGGGAATGTGCAGCTTCTTGTCGCAAATTTCACTCGTGATCAGCGTTGCTTCGGTCAACATCATGATACGCAAATATGGGGCACTCGATCCAATTTTCTCACGGCCTGAATATTCGCAAATCCCTATGGCTGTAATCGGAATAGTGATGAAATTTTTCCAGATAGTCATCTCGATCGTTGTAGGCCTCTCTGCAAGTTGTACACCTATAACAGGCTTCAACATGGGCGCGGAACGTTACGACAGGGTCAAGAAATTATTCACGCTGCTATTAACCTGCGAGGCAATAATCGGGGCTGTAGCATTTGTGATCATTGAGATATTCCCGGCTGATATTGCGAAATTGTTCGGGGCGTCTGGCGAGAGTGTTTACTATACGGATTTTACGGTGAAATGTTTTAGGACGTACTTGTGCTTGATAGTTCTTGCGTGCGTGAATAAAGCCGCGTTCATATTCATTCAGGCGATGGGTAAGCCTTGGACTTCTACAATGCTATCAATGATTCGTGAAGTGATTTTTGGGGCGGGGCTCGTGATTTTGTTGCCAATCTTTATGGGGTTAGACGGCGTGCTATTGTCAATGCCTGTGAGTGACGCTTTAACGTTCATAGTTTCCGTGATTGTGATCGCTTTAATTTATCGTGAACTTAATAAAAATTTTAGGTCTGTAAACTCTTGAAAGGAGTGAATTTATCGCGAGTTTTTGTAGTTGAAAATGTAGTTGAAAAAATTCGAGACAACCCTCAAAAAATTTTTGAGAGCTGCCTCATGTGCATTATATTACTTCAAGGCCTCAAAAGCTTGTTTCAAGTCCGCGATTATATCGTCAATATGTTCAGTTCCGATTGAGAGTCTTATTGTCGTGGGCTTAATGCCTCCTGCTAATAGCTCCTCTTCCGATAACTGTGAGTGAGTCGTTGACGCCGGGTGAATGACCAGCGATTTAACGTCAGCAACATTCGCAAGCAGTGAGAAAAGTTTTAGGCTCTCCGTGAATTTCTTGGCCGTATCAGCATTACCCTTTATGTCAAACGTGAAGATAGACGCCCCTCCGCGTGGGAAGTACTTATTATAGAGTGCCAACTGCTTGCCAGCCTCAAGCGAAGGGTGATTAACTTTCTCAACTTGTTTGTGAGATTTTAAGAAGTCAACAACCTTCAAAGCGTTCTCAACATGTCTTTCAACACGTAATGAAAGAGTCTCAAGCCCCTGAATCAGCAAGAACGAGTTAAACGGTGAGAGGCATGCGCCCTGATCCCTCATTAACGTCGTACGAAGCTTGATAATGAAAGCGAGATTGCCTACTGCTTCAGTGAACACTACACCATGATACGAAGGGTTAGGCTTTGAGAGGCCGGGGAATTTATCATTCTGTGCCCAATCAAATTTGCCTCCATCAACAACTACGCCACCCATTACAGAGCCATGACCACCCATAAATTTTGTGGCTGAATGAACAACTATATCTGCTCCGTGTTCGATCGGCCTTAACAAGTACGGAGTTGCGAAAGTATTATCAACAATTAACGGTATACGCTATTGCCTCAATGTCTATAACGTCTGAATTAGGATTACCTAAAGTTTCAGCGTAAAGTAATTTCGTGTTGGGCTTGATGGCTTTCTCAAAGTTGTCAGGGTCGGAAGGGTCTACGAATGTCGTTGTGAGTCCCTGTTCTGGTAAAGTATTCGCGAATAGATTAAACGTGCCGCCATAAAGATTCGTTGATGAAACTATGTGATCTCCAACCGTTGCGATATTTTGTACGGCATAAGTTATTGCTGCTGAACCTGAAGCTGTGGCCAAAGCTGCTGCGCCTGATTCAAGTGCTGCTATTCTCTTTTCGAAAACGTCGTTGGTCGGATTCATTAAGCGTGTGTAAATATTCCCGGATTCGGTCAAAGCGAATCGGCCTGCCGCTGTCTTAGAGTCCTTGAAAACGTAGGAAGTAGTAGCATAAATAGGAACTGCTCGGGCATCAGTCGTAGGATCTGGTTGTTCTTGGCCTGCATGAAGTTGCAAAGTCTCGAATTTGTATTCCTGCATTAATTCATCATTGCCTTTCGTGAAAATTTATCACCATATTATATTCCTTGGGTAAATATTTGTATGTCAGGATATATAACGCACTACTCAATCTATTTAGCACATGAGCAATCATTAATGAATCTTCAGGGAAAGTTTTACAGGCGCATAACTCAACTTCACGAATGACTGTACGCAAAAAATTTAATTCGGCTGCTTCCTGTTTCATGCTGCTATGTGGGAGAATGTGGCCAAGTCCATAAAATTTCTCAGGATTGTGTGAGCGTGTATGTATTTCGTCCTCGTCAAGCCCCCACAGAATCATTTTGCCTTCAAACTTCTCTCCGCATGCCTCACATCTTTGCAAGCGTCTTACAACTTCACGTACTCCTTCTAAATCGTCAACGTAGCTTTGATTCTGTGAATGTGCCTGCAATAAAATTATTTGAGCGTTGAGTTTATCGAGCTTGCCCCGTAATTCAAAGCGTAGGCTAGTTTTCATAAATTAATTTCCCAACGTTGCGACCATTACGGCCTTGCTCGTGTGCATACGGTTTTCTGCCTCGTCAAAAACTTTTGAGCGTTCTGACTCGAATACTTCTTCAGTAACTTCGCTGCCCTTAACCGCTGGTAAACAATGTAGGAATATGGCCTCCTCGTTGCCTATTGCATTGATTAATTCTTGATTTACTTGCCACGGGCCTAAAAGTTTATAGCGTTCCTCTTTGAGTGCTTCCTCTCCCATTGAGACCCAAACGTCAGTATAAATTGCGTCGGCTCCCTTGACTGCTTCATGAGGGTTATTAATTACTTCGATAGTTGAATGTTTTGCGATCGAGCGACATTTTGCTAACAGGTCCTTATCTGGCTCAAGCTCTTTTGGAGAACTCACGACGTAATTCACGCCCATTTTCGCACAACCGATCATTAACGCGTTAGACATGTTGTTACGGCCGTCACCAACGTAAACGAGTTTCAAGCCTTTAAGTTTCCCAAAATTCTCACGCAGAGTCAAAAAGTCCGCAAGAACTTGTGTTGGGTGATCAATATCGGTCAAGCCATTCCATACAGGTACACCGGAATATTTTGCGAGTGCCTCTACCGTTTCCTGCTTAAAGCCTCTGAACTCTATGCCGTCAAACATTCTTCCTAATACACGTGCGGTGTCCTTAACGTCTTCTTTCGCGCCTAACTGTATATCGTTTTTGTTGAGATACTCCGGGAAAGCTCCTTCATCGTTGCAAGCCACAGTGAATGCACAACGAGTTCTTGTTGACGATTTCTCGAACAGCAACGCAATATTTTTACCAGCCAAAGAATTTCCACGAATACCAGCACGTTTTTTGGCTTTGAGATTCGCGGCCAAGTCCAACAAATAATTTATCTCGTCCGGGGTAAAATCCATTAACGTCAAAAAACTTCTACCATGTAAATTTACAGGCATGATTTAGCCTCCTTAATTTGATATCGCAATATGATACACTAACGGTAAAAATTTTCAGGAAGGTGATCTCGTGGCTTCAAGTAAAAATGTAGCGATTATGATTAAGAATCTAACAGTGTGGTCGGGAACAGAAAGGGCTGTTGTTAATCTTGCAAACATACTAGCGTCCGAAGGCTTCAACATCCATATAATCAGCATGAACTCGTCTGAAAGCGATAAATGCCCGTACGAAATTCATGAGCGAGTCAAAGTCTTTCATGTTGGATTAAATCCTGCTAGCATTCCTCAAAGAGTCCTTCATTACGTGAAATTCATCAGCCGAACCCGGAAATATTTGCGCGAGAATAATATCAACGTCCTAATGGGAACAGGCCACCAATATAATTGCATGATGTACATACTTGGCCGAGGCATTAAAAAAATTGCATGCGAGCACTTAAATTATCAGATATGCCCGAAATACAGCAACGTTGTACGCAAATTCATTTACCCAAAACTTGACGCTGTTGTATGCTTGACGAAAGGGGACGCAGGAAATTATTTGAGCTTCATGAGGCCGGAAAAAGTTCACGTTATACCAAATTCGTTACCATTTGAGAGAAACGCACGTTCAGATTTAAGCGTTAAAAGAGTTATAGCTGTGGGGAGATTGACTGCACAGAAAAATTTTCAGGCATTAATCGAGGCGGCTGCACTGATAAAACCTTCGCTTCCAGAGTGGCATATTGATATATTTGGTCAAGGTGAGGACGAGGAGAAATTAATCAACATGATAGCGGCTGAACGCCTTGAAGATTACGTCACGATTCACAAACCTGTACACGACATTAAACGCGAATATTTAGCTTCTGGAATTTTGGCGGCAACTTCGATTTATGAGGGCTTACCGATGATTTTGATTGAGGGCGCAGCTTGTGGACTTCCGATCGTGAGCTTTAACTGCAATTACGGACCGTCAGACTTGATTCAAAATGGTGTGAACGGATTCTTAGTTGATGTAGGAGACATTCAGGGGGTGGCGGAAAAAATCATAACCATAGCAAAAGATTCAGAGCTTCAAAACGCTATGGGCTTGGCGTCATTCGAGAAAGCAGAACATTATGAACTAAAGAACGTGAAAAGAATGTGGCTGGAACTCCTGAACAAAATATGAATTAGCCCCCACAGTTAAGCGGGGACTCTTTCGTTACTGGTTTACTTCACTTGCGCTCCTGACGCTGCTATTGCCTCAAGTATTTCGTAGCGGTCCATTTGTAAATGCTTCTTCATTGCCAAGGCTTCCTCGATAGGTATCTCGACAATTCCGCCTTCTCTCGTGCAGATAACACTCCCTGAACGTCCCTCGTAGAACGCTTTCACGGCCATGTAGCCCATACGTGTTGCTGTCTCTCTGTCTCGTCCTGTGGGGGCGCCGCCTCTTTGAATGTGGCCCAAAACTGTAACGCGTGGATCGATTCCGATTGCTTCCTTGATTCTTTCGCCGATCGTTATTGCGCTTCCAACGCCTTCAGCTACGATTATCATGAAGTGAGTCTGTCCTGCGAGCCTTGAGTTCTGGATTCGTTCTATGACGTCCTTATCAAAATCAAGTTCGCGTTCAGGAATTAACACAGCCGTAGCACCAACAGCTATACCAACGTACAAGGCCAAGAACCCCGCATGACGTCCCATTACCTCAACAACAGAGCAACGTTCGTGAGATTGCATTGTGTCGCGCAATTTGTCCACACAATCAATGGCAGTATTGCAAGCCGAGTCAAAGCCTATCGTGTAATTTGAGCAGCCTATATCGTTATCAATCGTGGCAGGGATTCCCATAACTGGCACACCGAGTCTTGAAAGCTCCAACGCACCCTTGAAAGTTCCGTCGCCTCCAACCGCTACGATACCATCAAGCCCCAACATCTTGCACGTAGCTACGGCCTTCTCGCGTCCTTTTTCGGTCATGAACTCGTCGCTTCTGGCAGTGTACAAAATAGTTCCGCCGCGTCCGACAATGTGCCTGACTGAATCAGCATTAAGCACAACGAAATCGCTGTTGATGAGTCCCGCATAACCTCGTTTGATGCCTATACACTCAATGCCATAATACATAGCTGTACGAGCCACCGCACGAACTACTGCATTCATACCCGGGGAGTCTCCGCCGCTTGTGAGAACGCCAATACGCTTGAATTTCTTCTCCATAGTGAAATGTATTCTCCTTCCTGAAATTGTGGTTACGAAAAATTTTGGAATAGCGAATATAATAGCACTAAACCGGCTTATGATTAATAGTTAATAACTCGGTACGTATGCAAGCCCACGTGTAGCAACAACGTCAAGATCCCAAAATTCGCGATTGCGAACTTCCACTATGAAAACGTTTCTTGCTTCAGGCCTGTGAAGTGAAGGATTGATATTGAGAATTTGATTCCCGAACGGGATTCCCTGAACTCGTGATAAATTTTGTAGTAATAAATTTCGCGGCATGTTGTCAACTGGTTGAGGCATTAAATCTACGGCGCGCTTAAACCATTCGTACAAAGCTACGGCACGTCCGGCAGCTACATTGTCTTCAATTGCTGTTGCTCTAGTTCTCCATAAAAGCCTTTTTGTTTCGATGAAGCCTCCTAATTTTGCAAGCATAATATTTTGATCCGCAAAGATCATTCCTCGACATGATAAATAAGCTTTATCGGGTTCAGCGCAATTCCATAACTGCCAGGAAGTTTTCAGCCTCATGAAATTTCGCCAAATCTCACGTGCCCCCATGCTACCCATGAACGAAATTACTACGCCAGCTTTTTCGCCCTCAAAGCTTTCAATCTCTTCGGACATCATTGCGTAAGTATCTCGTACAGACGCGTCGGCCCAATATGGCATAGGCATGAACCCCGCGTTATCGAGCATGTTGTAACAGATTTTAGCCTCACGTTCCTGATTCACTGTGAAACGACTTGCGGCCAAGGCTATGCGTTTTTCGCGGTCAAATAACTTCCTAGCATATTGTGTGAAAGCCGGGCACCTGTAATCCCTGTATAAATCAAGAGCAAAAATATTCGGCATTGGTCTTCCAGCACGATCTATCAAGACACTTTCACCGCCAGCCAACATCAAAGGGATATTACTCCCTGCAAAACGATTGACGAGTTCACGATCAAAATCAGACGCAAGAGCAAAGCTCATCACCGCCACAGTACTGTTATCAACGTTGAGTCTTATATCACGGGCCGGGTTATCACTGCTTTGATTTATTGAGAGTAACGTAAACTTTACGTCATGGCCGCCGATTCCCGAACTGCTTTCAGAAATTTCACGTTCACACCATGATAAGGCACTCTTGATTGATTTTCCGGGCTCATTGTCCCAGCCGCTTGATGGAGGTATAACTAAGACGTTCCACACCCAAGCATGATCTGTAATTTGTTCACGTTGAGCGCAGAACGCCGCATTAAGATTCATTAAGCATAAAACTATTACGAGTAACGCAAAGATTTTACGCATGACTTAGAAATTTTATTTCTTTCTGGACAACTGCTGAATAACGTCTTGAGTAATATCAACTCCACCGATTAACACGACGAACTTATCAAGAACGAGCGTTAATTTTTTCTTTACGGCAACTTCACGCACTGCTTGTTCGCAATCGCGATAAATCGGAGCCATCAATTTTTGTTCTTCCTGTGCAAGTTCCATTCTCTTAGCCTGAACAGCTTGAGCTTTCTTTGCGGTATCAGTTTCTTTATCGGCGGCGACTTTGGCTTCGTTTTCTTTCTGACGAGCAATATTTGCTAACTGCTGACGAACATTTGCGAGGTCAGGGTGATTGTTGAGAATTTCTCCTCTGTCAACTACTCCAACTGTCTCGGAATTAGCTGTCTGTGCATTATTTGCGGCTGCTTTAGCTTTGGACGCTGCTGATGCTGAAATTGATAAGCTCATTACGATAAGCGATATTGCTACAACAAGTAACGTGATTTTCCTGAATGACATTATAGAAAAATTCCTCCTAAAAATTTTGCGTTGCATTCTAGCATTCAAAGTTTAATCGCTAAAACGTCAAGATTACGCATTAACACGCGAAATTATATTACGTTTCTCAAGAATCTTCATCAATGGTACTCCTATTATGTAACATGCTCCGGCCTCACCTAGTCCAACATAAATACACGTAGCGATTAAAGGCACGTCAATCAAGTAATGCAACATTGTCCCGATTATTATCATGTTCGATACCACAGGCCACAAAGCACCGATAAAAATATTCTTTGACTTCAAAGTTAATATTGCCGCTATCAAAGTCGCAAGCGATCCGAATACCATATCGACAAGCCCAAATCCTCCGAAGAAATTCGCGAATATACACCCGACGAATAATCCAGGTATAGCTTCAGGAAGGTAAAACGGCAACAACGTAAGAGCCTCAGAGACTCTAAACTGTACTGGCCCGTATGATATTGGGGCAAGCACAACTGTTAATGCAGCATACAACGCCGCTATCAATGCACCACGTGCTATTTTCTTTGTGTAAGTGTTAATGATTACTCTCTCCTGACTGTGAATTTTATTTCTTGCTTCTTCATTGCTTTCTGAAATGTTGCGTTACTCTCTAAAATTTTCTGCACACTTTCCAACGAGTCAACGCTAATTTGTAACGGTAGCTTTATATCGCCCGGATCCATGACCATAAAATCTGCTTGCATGAATATATCCATTACGGTATCACGTAGCTTTGTGGTTTCAGTGTAAATTTCCAGCATGTAACTATATGGGGGCAACATAAATTCTTCTCGCGATTCTAATTCATTCGTCAAAAATTTCGTCCAGCCCCGCGGCAAATATTCAGCCAACTTCATTCCAGAACGTCTAGCTTGAATCAAAACTTTACGTTCAGAACGCTCACTTCTTCCGCGCCAATAAGACTCCCATAACATTCTGAAGACTCTATATTGCGTATCGTAATCAGGTCGCCATAATTCCGAGTCAAGGTCAAGCCACGCCACCAATGAAGGATTGATTTTGTCGCAGAGTTCGAGGCCTCGTTGAGTAGCTAAGACGAGACCACCTGATACATTTCTGCTTACATTGCTATACAAGTTATCTTCAGAGGATTTGCAGTAAAGGTAAACTTTTTTGTAATATCTCTGTGCAATTTCGTAAAGAGCTTCAACGCCTGGTCGTTTACCCTTGAAAAGTTTGTAGCCGCAATTTGGACATTTTTCAGGAACAGCTTGAGTGTGTTTACAGATTTTACAGCGCAAAAGCTCCCCGAAATTTTCGCTTCTCATTACGCCGCCGCATTTCTCACACTTGATTGATTGACCACAATTTCCGCAAAAAACTTCTGAAGAATTTCCGAGCCTGTTAAGAATCCACATGACGTTATTTCCTTTTGCAATCTCTCTGTAGGTTCTTTTCATCAACGAAAACGTAATAGGGATATTTCCGTCGATGCCTTGGGCTTCTTCCCTACGCGAATAATTTATATCAGTCAAGACTATGTTATCTCTAGCAGGTATCAGCGAAGACTCTTTAGGGGCTACTCGTAAAAACGTGCTCAATGATGGCATAGTGCCACTAAGAATTAATCTTGCGTTCAAAAAGTTTGCTCGTCTGACAGCCATATCGCGTGCTGAAATTCTAGGATTCCTCTGAAATATATACGCTGGGTTAGCTTCATCTTCGATAATTATTTTCTCTGGAAATAACGGAGCAAACACCGCACCTTGAGAGCCAACTATGATTCTTTTCCAGTGATAAAATGCTGCTTCCCATGCGAACATTAGCTTCTCTCCTCCGGTTGATGGCCATAACAAAGCTTCTGACGCAAGGTCTTGAGGTAATTTCTTGAAAAATTTCTGTGCCGCGTCTTTCGTCGGAAATAATATCAGCGTGCGTTCGTTTTTCCTTAGCTCTGTAATATAAAACTCCTCGCGCTCATGATCATAAGGATAATAAAACGTGTGCTCACGAAATTCTCCAGATTGTTCAGAAATATCTGCTTTGGGGAAATTCTTTCCTTCAAGAAAATCTCTAGGCAAAATTGAGTTAAGCGCAACCGCCATACCACATAGCCCTTCTCGTCCCGACCATTGAGCCAAGTAACTGGCTCACGATCTATTATTCTCATTATGGTCTTTATTTTGACAGTATCAGGGAAAATTTTTTGCGACGGGCCAAGCACAAAGCCTATATACAGCCTTCTTACGACTTGTACAGCTACTGGTGCTCCGACTGGTAAATTTTCATTGCATTCGTAGGTTAAACTTACCAACAACGCCGGAATAACAACATCAATCCTGTAAGACATCGCTCCAAACCTCAAAGGCTATATCAATTTTAAGCCCCGTGAAAGTTTTTACAGGTTTAGACTTGTGAATCAGTTTCAGTGTGTTTGTATCGACACCAAAACCTGCATTTTTCGCGCTAACGTCATTGGCCAGAATATAATCAAGATTTTTTCGTACAAGTTTTTCCTGTGCATTATCCAATAAATTTTCCGTCTCTGCAGCAAAGCCAATCAACACTTGGCCGTCACGTTTGAGCTTTCCGACTTCTGCGGCTATGTCAGGATTTTGAATTAATTCAAGCGTTATTGAATCTTTGTCGCCTCGTTTGATTTTGTTAGCGTGAAATTCTTTGGCCCTATAATCTCCAACCGCAGCAGCCTTCACAATATAATCTGCCCACGAAAAATTAGCCTTAACCGCTTCCAACATTTCTAGCGCCGATTCTACGTGAATAAGTTCAAAGCTATAAGGCTCAACATCAACGGGCCCGGCAACAACTTTGACTTCAGCTCCTCTGTACCAAGCAGCACGAGCCATAGCAACTCCCATTTTTCCCGTACTAGGATTCGAGATATAACGAACTGGATCAATATATTCACGCGTAGGTCCGGCAGTAACCAAAACATTTTTTCCCGTCATGTCATGAACACAAAAAGCCCGAAAAATTTCCTGCATTATCTCTTCCGGCTCCGGCATTCTCCCTTTACCGGCAACTCCACAAGCCAAATCGCCTTCAGATGGTTCTACAACATGTAAGCCTCTCTCCGATAACACGCTCAAATTTTCCTGTGTGGCTGGATTTTCATACATATTCTCGTTCATTGCAGGGAATATCAACACGGGACAACTAGCCGCGATTACAGCCGAGGTCAGCAAATTATCAGCGATACCATTAGCAATTTTTCCAAGTGTGTTAGCTGTACACGGAGCAACAACCAATAAATCTGCCCATTGAGTCAATTTTATGTGCGGGATAGTATGGTCAAAATCGTCGTCGGTCCAAATTTTTTTGCCTGATAGAGTTGCTAAAGTCATTGGCGTGACGAAATTACACGCGGACTTCGTGAGAATGATCTCGACTTCACAATCAGCCTTCTTGATCAATCTCACCAGCGCAGGAATCTTGTAAGCCGCTATTCCTCCGGTTATGCAAAGAAGGACGTGGCGGCCGTGTTTCCAGTTATTCATCTACATTAACGTTTTCTTCAACTTTTTCAACGGGGGCTTCGTCGTTTTTTTCCGCATCAGCTTCAAGAGGTTCGGACGCTTCAACAGACAGGGCTGTAACGTCGGTTAATTCAGTCACCTCACCTGTACTGGCGTCTTCAACTTTAATTGGGTTAGCATTAATTGGGCTTTTGCCTTCCTCAATTTCAAGCAACACATTGGAGATATAACGCTCATTTGCCTGCATGCCTTTTTCAACCGGGTGTTCTTCACTCTCGCGTCGGGCCTCTGCTGCAACTTTTACGGTAACCTCATACTTGTTATCAGTCCCGCATTTGTCTGCAAGCCATTCGAGATCATAAAATTTCATTGTGTGTGTGAATTCCTTTCGAAAGAGATAAAATGGTGGCGGCACCTGGATTCGAACCGGGGACTCCGTGGGTATGAACCGCGTGCTCTAGCCAACTGAGCTATACCGCCATGAGTTTTTCAGCTAATTGGTGGCGGGGAAAGGATTTGAACCTTTGACCTTCGGGTTATGAGCCCGACGAGCTTCCAAACTGCTCCACCCCGCGATGTCATTATCGTTACCTAGTGGTGCCGGACGAGGGATTTGAACCCTCACGGACTTTACGCCCTCGGGATTTTAAGTCCCGTGTGTCTACCATTCCACCAGCCCGGCAGTAAACACTTCGTCCATTGCCTTACTAACAAATCATGGTGCGGAGGAGGAGAATCGAACTCCTACGACACTTAATTGGTCACAAGATCCTTAGTCTTGCGCGTCTACCAATTCCGCCACCCCCGCACTTCAAGTTTGAGGCATGACAAGGAGTAATTATACTCTGAAAAGTTTGTGCGTCAAGTATAGTATAATATGCGAAATTTTTTATCGTTTATTTACTAACAAAAAGGATGATCTATCATGCAAACTCTAAAGCGAAAATTTTGCAGGTATATTGTGTTCGTACTGATCATGTTAATTTTTCCAAATTCATCATTTGCATCTGTATCTATGACTTTACCGCAATATGTCAACGAAATTCTGCTCAATAACCATTCTTTAAGGGCCGCCATGAAATCCGTTGAAGCTGATTATTATTCTGTGCTTGCAGCAGTGGGTGTTCAACGTCCAAACATTGCAGCGTCACTTAGTGGCTCTTGGGCAACAAAGCAAAACACGGAAAACAATGTAACTGTAGGAAATCTAGCCTTGAGATTGACTCATCGTATAGATATTTCTGGAACATATAAGCTTGACGAGCAACAAAATATTTTGGGTTATGAAGTATCGCGAGCAAACTTTGACGCAAATGTTAATACGCTCATAGCAGCCGCTGAACAAACTTGGTGGTCCGCAGTTCTTGCAAGAGAGAACATGAAATTACAGCAGGATATTTTGTTACAACGTTCAGAGAATCACAGAGTCACTATGGAAAAATATAATCAAGAATTAATCCCAAGACTTGATATAGTGCGTAGTGAAGCGCAGGTTGTTGAAGCAGAGACTCTCGTTAAGAGCGCTGAGACGGTGTATTTGAACCTCTTGGCCGAACTTTCTTATATGGCTGGCGGTTTGGACGTTGAACCAGTTGAAGAGGAGTTACAAGTTCCGATTTTCGATGTAGCTTTGAATTTCGAGGAGGCTTTGGAATTTCGTCCCGATGTCAGAGCAGCAAGGCTAACTCTTGAGCGAGCAAATGTCGTGAAGAAACTAATGGCAAAAGGTTTATCCCCAACGCTGGATTTTGGTTTTCAGTTCACTCCGTGGTCTGATCCAGAATTTGCGGCAACTCCCAATGATAGGCAAGCAGGAGCTTCTCTCACTCTTACAACTCCCATATACGATGGCAAACAAACTAAGTACAAAGTTCTCAACGCTGATAGATTAATTCAGTCAGCAGAGGCAAATTTAGAGGGGCTTCGAGAATCAACAAGGCGAGATATTAACGTGGCTATGAACAACTGGAGAAACGCTTCAGCTTCTGAACAGGACAAACAGAGACAAGTTGAACGCTCTGAAGAAGAATTACGCATAACTGAACTAATGTACACTGAAGGAATGGGCGCACAAATAGATTTAATCAATGCTCAAACAGCTTATCAAGCAGTCAAGACAGAATATCTCGATGCAGTCAAAAATATGTACGTAGCTCTCGTAGCTTTAAGGCAAGCGATCGGCGATTACTCCCCAGCTGAAGACGGAACATGGAAAGACGCTGTGAAAATTTATGGCAAGGGCAATGATGTTTTAGGCGAACTCGGTCTTAAGACATTGAGGCACAAATCAAGGACCAAATAAATGAACATGAAACGGAAACTCTTATGCGCGCTCTTCATTCTGTTAGCTGTTTGTGGAGTCGTTGAAGCAAAAACTACTTCCAAAGCCAGCAATATCGCAAAGCTTTTCACAAGCGTAAACCCTTCACTCAATGCCAAGACCGCCAAAAATTATGCCGATATAATAATCTCTGTCTGCGATAAACATAAGCAAGATCCCTATGTCATAGCAGCTCTTATTGTTCACGAGTCCACAGTCAACAACAAAGCTATATCCAAAGGCGGAGATTATGGTCTCATGCAAATACGTTGGAACGTTCATGAGAAAGCAGTAAAGAAGAAATTTCCTAAGGTCAAGAAAGCGAAAGATATTTTGGACGCGAAAACAAATATCAGTTATGGAACAGAATTATTTGCTGAATGTGCCAAAAAAGGAGGTTCGACGCGCGAAGGAGTTTTGCGTTATAGTGCAGGTAATGAAAAACTTGCTGATAAAGTTATGAACACTGTGAAGGAATTGCAAAACATGGAAAAGAAATCTAAAGTTAAAGCTAAAAAGAAATAAACCAAGGAGGAAATTTTATTGATGAAAAAATTTGTAGCAGCGTTTTTATTTGTGATCGCGCTGTGTGGGGTCGCGACGGCTGATATTATTTACTCGACCACGGACGGAAAGATTGGCCTTATCAGTATCCAAGGTACCGCTAGCATCGATCTTGAAGGCGTTCAATACGAGACTGATTTTGAGAAGCCCGTTATGGGAATGTATTGGGACGATGAGACTTTAAGATTCATCGTGATTGGACAGAACGGAGAAGAAAGCAATGACGTAGCAATACGTTTTAATTATTCCGACCTTACTAAAGCAGTTGATCAAAAGCCTATAACGTTGCAGGGTGTAAACAACACATTAGGAATTATAGGCATCAGTAACGGGCGAGGCGTCTATATAGTTTATGGTCCCTCAATAAGGGAATTTGAAACCGACGATTTTGAACCCAAAGATCGTTTTTACACTTACACTACAAGTGATGAAGAGGTTAACCCAAATATCAAAGGCACAGTGGTTATTAACAATAGAATTTTTGTTTTAGTCAATGATACATTGATGAGATTCGATGGCCAGCTAGATAGAAATGTGCAGGGATTCGCAGAATGGGGAGTTGAGTCAGGAGCTGAAGTTTTGTGCGACCTCTCAGACTCAAGACTAGCTATAGGACACTCAACAGGAGTTCAAGTTTTGGATAATGAGTTAAAAAAGCTCTTAGACAATATTTCACAAGTCGACGCTATGTGTCCAGACCAAAGCAGCGGTTTTTATTACGTGTTACAAGACGAATCTGGTGATAAAACTCTTTGCAACTTCAAACGAAATACTTAAGTTCAACAGTGATATAATCGATCTAGCACGAGACAGTGAAAATAAAATTTTAGCTACTATTCTGGAAGACAAAATTCAACTATACAACATGATTGACGACGATAAACTTGTTGCTGAATTTGATACGGCAGCATTAGGTGGTTCCCCCTACAAGGTTATGATGCGGCCAACGTCCATTACTAGCAACTCTACCAGCAAAAAAGATAACAGTGGCTGTAATTTCTCAAATGCCGGAATTTTATTAGCGTTGAGTATCTGTGGCATTGCAATAATAATCCAGTTAAAACTTAGGAGGCGTAAATTCAACTCATGAAGAATCCATTGTTAGCTATAGTGGAAAGACACAACGAGGGAATCAAAATAGGCATTCCCTCATATTGTACGGCCAATGATTTAGTTATAGAAGCAATTTTGGAACAAGCTAAACGTTTTGATGAACATGTGTTAATCGAAGGCACTGCCAACCAGATAAATCAATTCGGCGGTTACACTGGCATGACACCGGAAAATTTTCGCGATTACGTTTATGAAATAGCAGACAAAGTAAATTTTGAGCACGAGAAAATAATTTTTGGGGCTGACCATTTCGGGCCGTTAGTGTGGAGCGATTTACCTGCTGATGAAGCTATGAAGAACTCTAAAGAACTCGTGAGGCTCGCTATCTTGGCCGGCTTCACGAAGATTCACTTGGACACCAGCATGAAACTTGGCGGCGACTCTCTGACCGAAAGACTCTCCGATGAAGTTATAGCTGAACGTGGAGTTACTTTACTTGAAGAATGTGAGAAAGCCTATCAAGAATTACTCAAGGTCAATCCCAACGCTATTCGCCCAGTCTATATAATCGGCTCTGAAGTCCCAATCCCTGGAGGCACTCAAGAAGAAGACGCGGGCTTACAAGTTACGAGCGTGAAGGATTTTGAGGCAACAATAGCAACTTACAAGAAAAAGTTTGAAGCTCATGGAATTAGTGAACGTTGGCAGGACGTTGTAGCAATAGTCGTTCAGCCCGGAGTAGAGTTCGGCGACAAGGATATTCACGCCTATGATAGATACGCAGCCAAAGATTTATGTAACGCGTTAAAGACTCATAGCAATCTCATGTTTGAAGGACATTCCACTGATTATCAGCCAGCCGAAAAATTGCGTGAAATGGTTGAAGATGGCGTAGGGATTCTGAAAGTTGGCCCGGCTTTAACGTTTGCTTTACGTGAAGGCTTGTTTGCTTTGAGCATGATTGAACGTGAATTAATCCCGGAAGAAATGCGCGCGAATTTCATTGACGTGTTAGAGCGAGTCATGCTTGAGAATCCAAAGAACTGGCAGAAACATTATCACGGCTCCGACAAGGACAAACGAATCGCGAGAAAGTACAGCTATTCCGACAGATGCAGATATTATTTCAGCCTCCCCGAAATTAAATCAACGATCCAGAAATTATTCGCTAATATCGACTCCGTTGAAGTGCCTGCAGGAATGTTAAGACAGTTTATGCCACGTCAATATAAGCTTATCCGTGATGGTTTGCTGCCGATGAAGGCTGCTGCACTTGCAAAAGATAGTGTTGTTGAATGCGTAGAAGACTATAATTATGCGGTAAAAGTTAATTACAAGCTTTAGGGAGGAATAGAATTTGCTCGTAACATCAAGGGAACTTTTGCAGGACGCTTACAAGAATCATTATGCCGTCGGAGCGTTCAACGTTGAGAATATGGAAATGGTTATGGCCGTCGTACAAGCCGCTGAAGAGACTCGTTCGCCCGTTATAATGCAGACAACCCCAGGGACGATTAAATACGCCGGTATAGATTTATATTTTGCTAACATAAAAGCAGCCGCTGATCGTGCTAGTGTTCCTGTCGTGTGTCATTTGGACCATGGCAATAGCTTTGAACTCTCTGCACTCGCATTCAAAACCGGTTACACTTCCATAATGATTGACGGCAGCAAATTACCCTTTGAAGAAAATATCGCGCTTACAAGTTCTGTTGTGAAATTTTGTCACGCCGGAGATATTCCAGTTGAAGGAGAGCTTGGTCGAGTCGGTGGTAAGGAAGACGATTTAATCAACGCCGTAATAAATCCTTATACTGATCCTGATGAAGCTAAAGAATTTGTAGAGAGAACTGAATGTGATTCGCTGGCTGTAGGAATTGGGACTGCACACGGTATCTATAAAGGCATTCCACAAATAAATTTTGAGGTACTGGGAAAAATTCATGAGCTTGTAAATATTCCGTTGGTTCTTCATGGAACTTCAGGAGTCCCCGATGAACAAGTAATCGAATGTTTGAATCACGGTATCGCAAAAGTGAATTACGCCACGGACTTGAGAATAGCATTCACTAACGGAGTCAAAGGCTTTATGAGATCGAACCCAGGCGGCTTTGATCCAAAGAAGTACGGAGCTTATGGCATTGAGGCCGTGAAGAAATACGTTGTCCAGAAAATGCAAGTGATGGGGAGTTGCAACAGGGCTTAACGTTTTACGCCTAGACTTTCCAGAAATTCCAGAACATACGGGAGAGCAGCACCGATTGTAATATTGTGCGAGGGCATTTTGCTAATGAGTATAAAGTCCTCGTCTTCCTCAAAAGGTGTTTGCTCTCTTATTTCGTCGTATAAGACTCTAATATCGTCGTCGTTGAAGAATGGCGCAAGGTGTCCACCCAAAATAAATTTCATGTCAGTCACAAGGTGAAGATCGTTTATTAGTCTAGCAAGATATTTCAGGAATACTCGCCAACGTCTTGAAGCTTCGGGATCATTTCCGCGGACTCGTTTGAAAAATTCGTCGGGGTAATTGTTGGCTCCTACTAGTGCTTCCATTGAGCATATTGTCTCAAAGCAGCCTCTTTTCCCACAATAGCATAATTCCCCGTCCGGTTGTGCTGTGATGTGTTCGAAAGTTGCGCTATGCCTGTGCATTCCATTCATGATTTTGCGATTGGCTATGACTGCTCCCCCTAAGTGAACGCTCATTGATAAATACACGGCCTTCTCAAGTTCTGGCGATACCCATAATTCAGACAGTGCTGCCCCGTCAGGCTCATGAATAAATCTGCAAGGATAATCAAGAAATTTTTGGAACACGTCAACTTTTAATCCCGTGCACTTCAGAATCTCGCCATAAATTACCGTCGTGCCGTCCGCTGAAACCAGCCCCTGTAGAGCAAAGCCTATGCCCAAAATTTTTTCGTTAGCATGTTTAAGCTTGAGTGAGGCAATAAATTTTTTGACTCGTTCACTTACGGACTTGAAATATGACTCGTGATTAGCATATTCGATTTCTATAACTTCTCTGGCAATTTTTGAGGCATATAGATTTATGGCGATAATTTTCACGACTTTGCGCAGAATTTCGACTCCTATTGCGATTTTGTAATCAGCGTTTGCAGTCCAGATTACCGGCTTTCTTCCCTGCTGGTCAACTTCAAGCAGTCCGCTTTGTTGAATCAATCCATCGTTTTCAAGTTCACGTAAGTTATAAGCTACAGTTGGACGGCTAATGTTAAGAGCGATTGAGATTTCCTGTTGTGAGATTCCCTTGTCGCCTTGCCTGTATATGTACTCGTAGATTCTATTGCGATTATTCTGTTTGATGAGTTCGGGTGTGATACTCTGTTCCATGAAAAATTTTTCCTCCTTAATGTCATAGTATATCAGCATTGACAAATAAAACATGGTCGTATATATTTATGTCAATCAATTTTACAAAATCGTTTTACAAAATTATTTTATGAATATCTTCGCAACTTCTTAACTATTTCAGAACAAGTAGGAGGGGTTTAATTTGGGTATTATCGAAAAAATGCGCCTTGATGGGAAGAAAGGCTTTGTGACTGGTGCTGCGCGCGGCATTGGTAAGTGTACTGCAACGGCATTTGCTGAAGCTGGTGCTGATGTGGCCATCGTCGATCTTGACATTGAGGAAGCAAAGAAGACAGCCACAGAAATCGCAGAGGCTACAGGACGCAATATCATCGCTATCAAGTGTGACGTTACGAGTGAAGCAGACGTTCAAGCAATGGTCAACAGAGTCGAGGCTGAATTAGGAGGCTTGAATTTCTGTCACGCTAATGCAGGAATCTGTATCAACGTTGCGGCCGAAGAAATGACTTACGCTCAATGGCTCAAGAATATTGATGTCAATCTCAACAGCGTATTTCTAACTGACACAATCGCCGGAAAATATATGCTTGCTCATGGTGGCGGCTCAATCATCAACACCGCGTCAATGTCTGCACATATCGTAAACGTTCCTCAACCTCAATGCGCCTATAACGCTTCAAAGGCCGGAGTGATCCAGCTCACAAAATCCCTCGCTATTGAATGGGCCAAGAAAGGAGTACGAGTCAATTCGATCAGTCCTGGCTATATCGGCACGGATTTAACGTTAAGTTCAGAGTTCTTGAAGCCATTAATCGCGAAATGGAAAGAGCTTTCACCAACCGGAAGACTTGGCCGTCCTGAAGAGCTTGAAGCAATTTGCGTGTACTTGGCCGGAGACACAAGCGACTTCACAACCGGTTCAGACTTCATTATTGACGGCGCGTTCACTTGTTTCTAGGATTCAATGCCTTAATCGTTAGGCTAAGAACAAATTGACTTCTAGACGCCATATCCAGAAGTTAAGGTAAAAAATATTTATATTCACAAAGGAGATTTTATCATGAAAAAAGCATTAGTAGCTCTGTTATGCGTGGCTATGATCGTAGCTATGCCCGTTGTTTTGTTCGCTGCCGACACTGGTGCAACCGAAGGGATCCAAGCTAGCCCGGAATTTTACGCAAAGGCTAATCTTGAAGTCCTCAAAGGCAAAAAGATCGGGGTAGCCATTCAATCACTCCAGAACGCTTATTGGGCAGGTGTTATGACAGCTCTTCGCGAAACACTTGAGAAAGCCGGAGCAGAAGTAACGATCGTTGGCTGCAATGACAGTTCCGCTACACAGATCGGCCAGATCGAAAATTTCGTATCAGCAGGCTGTGATTTGATCATGGTACACCCATCAGACGCAAACGCGATTGAAGATGCTTGTGCAGAGGCACGCCAGTTCGGAATCAAAGTTATGTGTTGGGACGACCCAATGACTAACACCGACGGTAACTGGATACTTAACAATACTAACCTCGGAATCGCTATCGGAGAACTTGCAGGCGACTTCATCAATAAGCATTACAGCGCGGAAAAGAAAGCTGAAGTTACAGTTATCGGCTATCCTCAAACAGTAATTCTCCTTGAGCGTGAGAACGGAATCAAAATCGGCCTTGAGAACAAAGCAGCAGGCAAATACGAAATCGTCGCTACACAGGCAGCTATCGAAGCTAACTTGGCTCAGGACGCTATGGAGACAATCCTTCAGGCTCACCCGAATTGCAGAGTAGTAACAGGTATCGGCGCAGGCGCTATGATCGGTGCTGACGAAGCCCTCCAGATCGCAACAGGCGGAAATATTCCCGAGGACATGGGCGTATTCACAACCGACGTCACAAAACAGCAGCTTGGACAACTCGCTGACCCAACGTATCCTGCAAAAGGCATAATCGGCTTTGAGGGTTCAGACGAAGATACAGGCAACGCTTGCGCAGCAATGTTCGCTCTTATCCTTGAGGGCAAACTTGAGGCCAAAAACGTTTTCAGAGGTGTCGCTCCTATCACGCCGGAGACAGTCGCAAAGATCCAGGCAGGAATGAAATAGTTTAACGATAAAGAATGAGGCGGGCTCCTGTTAATAGCGGGGGCCTGTTTTATGATTAATTACAGGAGGTGTAAAACTAGTGAGTGAAGATTATGTGCTTGAACTCGAACACATTCGCAAAGAATATCCCGGTGTCATAGCTCTTAAAGACGTTACGTTACAGCTTAGGCGCGGAGAAATTCTAGGGCTTATCGGTGAAAATGGTGCAGGCAAATCTACGCTGATTAAGTGTTGTTCCGGAGCTGTTATCCCAACAAGTGGCAAGATTAAAATCAATGGCAAAGAGTTTACGCGAATGACTCCAGCCGCAGAAAATGGCATAGCGATTATCTATCAGGAGTTCAACAACGTAGGAGAACTTTCAGCCGCTGAAAATATGTTCCTTGGCCGCCCAATCCTCAAGAAGAATGGCATAGTGATTGACCGTAAGGCAATGGAGGAAGAAGCCGCAAAAGCATTTGAGCAACTTAACATTAAGATTAACCCTCGTACACTCGTAAAGAATTTAAGCGTCGGTTATCAGCAAATGGTCGAGATAGCCAAAGCCATTCAGCAGAATGCACAAGTTCTCATCATGGACGAGCCCAGCGCACCATTAACTACCAATGAAGTTGAAAGCATGTTCAAAGTTGTTGAGCTTCTGAAGTCAAAAGGTGTCTCCATAATTTATATTTCACATAGGCTTGAAGAAATTTTCAGGTTGAGCGATCGAATCGAAGTTATACGTGACGGCGAATATGTTGACACCCTCATAACTGACAAAGATCCGGCCACAATTCCTAATCAGGTTGACGATCTCATAAAGTTAATGGTCGGTCGTGAAATGACTCAGAAATACCCACCTCGTAAACCTTGCGTGCGTGATGAAGTTGTTATTGAACTCGATCATGTTTTCGGCAATGGCGACGAAGATATTTCGTTCAAAGTTCATGCGGGAGAAGTTTTAGGCTTGGGCGGACTCGTTGGAGCTGGAAGGACAGAAATAGCACAGGTAATTTTTGGATCGCGTCCCAAAGAGTCAGGCAGAATTATTTTCATGGGCAGAGAGATTAACCCCAAAGCGCCCAGAGAAGCAATTGATTACGGTATCGCGTTGTTACCTGAAGACAGAAAACGTCACGGAGCTTTATTAACTAACTCAATCAAGAACAATATCTCAATGCCAATTTATGAACGTATCTCTAAAGGCACAGTTATTGACTCCAAAACGGAAAAGCATACAGCAGAACGCTACAGAGAAGATATTCAGATTAAGTGCCCGTCAATTCATCAGCTAGTCAAGAATCTTTCAGGCGGTAATCAACAGAAAGTTATCTTGGCCAAGTGGCTCGCCGCGCAATCGAAGCTAACAATCTTTGACGAACCCACACGAGGTATAGATGTCGGAGCAAAATTTGAGATTTATAAGCTTATTAATGACCTTGTCGAAAATGGCGTCGCAGTGCTAATGATCTCGTCAGAAATGGAAGAGTTAATCGGTATGTCCGACAGAATAGTTGTGTTAGCAGAAGGAAAAATGATGGGCGAACTTCAGAAAGATGAGTTCAACGCAGATACAATTATGTCATACGCATCGGGAGTTATCCCTGAAAGCAAGAAGGAGGCAGTATAAATCATGCAGGAAAATAAATTCGCAGCAATATTTAAGCAGAACGCAATATGGCTTGTGTTCGTCGTGGAGATAGCAATCTTTGCTTACTTCAACCCGAAATTCTTGAGCATTCCCAATATCGTAAATATCTCGCGTCAGGTTTCATATTATGGCATTGCGTCAATCGGTATGACGTTCGTCATTCTTATCGCCGGTATAGACTTATCAATCGGTTCAATCATTGCTCTTGTCAACGTCGTATGCGCTTACTTAATGATGAACATGCACTGGAACATGTGGCTGGCAATAATCGTTTCGATTTTAATGGCTATCTTAATCGGAATCCTTAACGGTTGGATGGTCGCGTCAATCGGAATCCCGGCAATCATTGCTACGTTTGCTTCACAGACGATTTTCAGAGGTTGCGCTTATTTGCTTTCAGGTGGTCTTCCTATTCCTGGTGTAGTTCTTGAGCACCCGACGTTCGGATTTTTTGCTCGCTGGGCATTGAACAGGTGGGAAATCTTCAAGAGCATGGGCACGGTAGGATTAATTCCAATCTGCGCAATAATCATGGTGATCTGTTTCGCGGTCGGCAGCTTCATTCTTAACAAGTCATATTTCGGACGTTATTTCTATGCAATCGGTGGCAATGAAGAGGCTTCAGAATTATCTGGTATCCGTGTCAACAAAATGAAGTACTTGATTTACGCTTTGTCAGGATTTTTCGCTGGCTTGGCCGGAATCGTTTTGCTTTCACGTTCAGGTTCTGCACAGAGCACCGCAGCAATAGGCTTTGAGTTTGAAGTTATCACATGCGTAGTTTTGGGTGGTGTATCAGTTGCTGGAGGTATCGGCAGAATGTCTGGAGTAATCGCGGGCGTGTTGATTATCGGTTCACTAAAGAGCGGAATGATCATGATGAACGTTAGCGAATATACACAGATGGTTGTACAGGGCTTGGTTCTCGCGGTTGCAGTCGGAATTGATTGCTTCTCAAAGAAACGTCAAGCATCATAACGGGATTTTACTTCTCCTGTTCTCGTCATAAGGGCAGGAGTTTTTAATAATAGGGAAGGATTATTTATGGGTAAGTTTTCAAACGACGCTAAGGAGTTACTCGCTGCAATAGGCGGAAAAGATAATATCGTCGCAGTTTCTCACTGTATAACAAGAATGCGCTTTGTTCTAGGTGATCCACAAAAGGCTGACATCAAACGCATCGAGGCTATTTCATCAGTAAAGGGCACGTTCACGCAAGCAGGACAATTTCAGGTAATAATCGGGAATGAAGTTGCAGATTTCTACGACGACTTCACAGCGGTTTCCGGCGTCTCTGGAGTCTCTAAAGCAGAAGTCAAAAGCATGTCCAAGCAGAATCAAAATATCTTACAACGTCTAATGACCTCAATCGCAGAAATTTTTGCCCCACTCATTCCTGCTATCGTTGTAGGCGGTTTGATTCTTGGTTTCCGTAATGTCATTGACAGCATGGAAATTTTTGGCGGTGCAACTCTGGTGAGTCAGAGTCAGTTTTGGGCAGGCGTCGATCATTTCTTATGGCTGTTGGGTGAGGCAGTCTTTCATGTTGGTATTCCTGTCGGTATCTGCTGGACGATAATGAAAAAAATGGGCGGCACTGAAATGCTTGGAATAATTCTCGGCCTTACGCTCGTTTCAGGTCAGCTCACGAATGCTTACGCGGTTGCAGGAGCGCTTGCTAACGGAACGATCAATCAATGGGATTTCGGCTTCATCAAGATAAATATGATAGGCTATCAAGCTCAAGTTCTTCCGGCAATGTTGGCGGCGTTCACTCTTGCTTATCTCGAAAAGTTTTTCAAGAAAGTCATTCCACAGATCGTTCAAATGATTCTCGTACCGTTCTTCAGCTTGCTGTTTGCAATCATGGCAGCACATTTCATTCTTGGCCCAATAGGCTGGAAGATAGGTACATGGATTTCTGCGGCGGTTTATGCTGGAATTAGTGGCTCGTTCAGAGTTTTATTCGGGGCTATATTTGGCTTCTTCTACGCTCCGTTAGTTATAACCGGACTTCATCACATGAGCAACGCTATCGACTTGCAATTAATCGCTGACTTCGGAGGCACAATGTTATGGCCAATGATAGCTTTGTCGAATATTGCACAGGGTAGCGCGGTCCTTGGCATGATTTATTTACAACGTAAGAACGCAAAAGCAAAAGAGTTAAATATTCCGTCGTGCATTTCCTGTTACTTGGGAGTCACAGAGCCGGCTATGTTCGGTGTAAACTTGAAGTATGTTTTCCCGTTTATATGCGGCATGACTGGCTCGTGTATCGCGGCAATTTTAAGCACAATGACCGGAGTAGCGGCTAGTGCTATCGGAGTCGGAGGCT
>CAJOGG010000050.1 GCA_905234205.1 uncultured Synergistales bacterium
TTGCCTCCAGTCCGTCCATTACTGGCATTTCGACGTCCATAGTTACTATATCAGGGCGGAGTGTTTTTATTTGCATCAAGGCGTCTTTACCGTCACGCGCTGTTCCGGCCACTTCGATTCGTGGATCAGACTTGAGAATATCGGTTAAAAATTGTCGCATTAACGCACTATCATCAACTACAAGGACTCTAATTTTTCCCCCTATGGGCATAGTTACAAATCTCTCCTTTCTATAAAAATTCCTTCGCTAATTATAACGTTTTTTTCTCTTCTGCGAACAATGACCTTGTTAAACGTCGTAAGAAGGATCTCATTCCTCCGCTTTCACTAGGAACATTTTCTTGCTTTATCTCTGCACCCTCACAAAGTCGTAATAACTCGCCGGCCAAGTTTCGTACACATATTCCAGCATTCGAGTCAGGGTCGGTTCGATAAAATATCTTGCAGTTTTTCACGGCGCGTCCGATAACTTCGTCTTTGAGTACATAGCCTAAATACGATGGAGCGTTCCCAAGAAATTGCATTGAGGCCAAGCGAATACGTTCAGCAACTTCCATAGCTTCACGAGAACTATTTGCCATATTCACGACCAACATAAGCCCCGAGCCTCCATTGCCACCTTCCCAAGCTGCGGCGCCCAAGGATTTTATGACCCCGTAAGCGTCCCGAATACTCGTAGGTTCTGGAGTAGTTATTAACAACGTTGCTTCTGAAGCATATGCAAATGATAACGCGCCTCTGTGAATCCCTGCGCCGGCGTCCATGATTACGTAGTCAGCAGTCTGATCTAAATCCGACAAAGCTGCAAATAACCTTCCAAGTTCACTCTCTTCCATGTCTGCAATTTCTTTGATACCGACTCCTCCGGGCAATAAAGCTACCCCACCATTTTCTTTTTCAGCACGTCCGGAGACTCTGAAATGCACAAGGACTTCACTAAGACTTCTGGAGCCATCCAAAAGGTGTGTTATGTTCCATTTTGCGTTCTTCACTCCACATAAAATATCAAGGTTGGCCATTCCCAAGTCTGCGTCTATTAATACGACTCGTTTTCCATAATCTGCAAGTGCAAACGCCAAACCGGCCGATATATTGCTCTTACCTACGCCACCTTTGCCACTTAATACAGAAAGCGTGTGTAATCTTTTGTCTTTTTCTACCATTCTTCTAAGTTCACCTGCCTGGTCAAGCATATTAATAGCGCTTCCGTTCGTCTTCTGATTTCATCAAGAACTCTGCTATGCGGATACCCTCGGCTGTCTCTATGTCCTTGGGAACATTTTGGCCGACGGTCAAGAACGATACTGGGCAACCCATTACCTGTTGTACGTTGAAGATTGAACCACAGCTTACTGTTTCATCAAGTTTTGTAAATAATAAATGCGATACAGGTATATCCGGAATATGTTCAACCACGTCGAGCATATCTTTATATTTCATGTTCGCGGCTAAAACTAAATGTACTGCATCAGGACTGAACGAGTTATATAACTTCACGTACATATCCATGCTTTTCTTGTCGCGTTGAGAGCGTCCGGCTGTATCCAGTAAAATTATGTCAGTGTTTTTATATTTCTCTAATACTTCTTCCACGTTAGTGTTCTCAAAGATTACCTCAAATGGCATCTTTAAAAGCTTTGCATAGGTTCTTAATTGATCTACGGCTGCTATTCTGAAAGTGTCACTGGTCAACAGCAATACTCGTTTATGTTCCCAAAGGAATTTAATCGCAGCGAGCTTGGCTATAGTTGTCGTTTTGCCTACACCTGTTGGCCCAATTAACATTACTCGTCTTCCACCTATTGCGTCGCCTCCGTTATCTCCAGCGCATTCGATTCTAGTTGCAAGCCATTTTGTGAAAGGGATAGCCTTATTCTTGTTCTTGGTCTTCATAATTGAGTAATCTGCTGTTAATTTTCGTATATATTTCTCGTCAACTTCCGACGACCTCAATCTCTCCTCAATTTCCGCATATTCTGAACTCGACGCTATACCGGGCTGAAAACTTTGTGCGGGTCTGGCGGCCTGTGTTTGGGGCATATTAGCGCTCATAGTCTCAACGGCTGTCAATCTCTGTAGCAAGAAATCTATTCTATCGGCCAAGGCTCCAACTTGTTCTTGCAAAATTTTCGTATCGTTGTTCTGTTGTACCTGTTGCGGTTGAGGTTGTATTTGTATTTGTGGATTTTGCGGCGGTGGCGCTTGTACAATTTCGGGAGCTGGCGGCGGAGTTGCTGGGGCCGGCTTAGTGGTCAGTCCATAAGCGTTTCGTAAGCCTTCCGGTGAAATTTGTACGTTCTCACTAACATAGCCTTCTGTGCCAAGTTCCGTAGCGGGTTCCGGTATAGTCGGAGCAATACTGCCACGTTCTTTGAACTCCAGCAACTTTTGAAAAGCTATGAGATTTTCGCGCCTCGTATCGTCGTCCATAGTCGATATTGATGAAGCTGATGAAAGTGTAGGCTGTCGCTTAGGTGGTTGAGGTTTTTGGGTATCGTCCTCAAGTATTCCGGCTGTAACACGCAACACAGAACGTTGAAACAGTCCCAGCACTCCACCTTCTTTGACCATTTGTCTAGACAAGATTACGGCATCACGCCCCAATCTCTCCGAAGCTAACCTCAAGGCTTCAGCGTCATCTTTAGCTGTAAATGTAATTTGATTAGTTACTCGCATGATTTATTACTCCACCATTCCGGCCGTCTTGATTTGCACGCCTCTAACGATTTCATTATACGACACCACGAAAATATTCGATATAGAGCCTTCAATCAATCTTCGTACTATCAGTCTTACATCAGGGTGAACAAGCAAAACCGGTGGCAAATTTTTCACGATCAATTCTTCCATTGCTTTACTTATTGCGTTAATCATCTTTTGAACTTCGCGCGGATCCAAATTTAATTGCCAGCCTCGTGTTAAATCTCCGTCAACGCCGCTCATGATTTTTTGTTCCCAGTTAGGACTCAAAGTGAAAGCTGTGATTACGCCGTCAGGACCTTGAATCTTGAGAGAGATTAATCGCGACAGAGCTTCCCTTGCGCGTTCAGTTAAGAAATCTACACTCCTTGACATCTTGCCATAGTCAGCCAATGCTTCAAATATCGTTACAAGGTCTCTAATCGGGATTTGTTCACGGATTAAATTCTGCAACACTTTCTGAATTTCTCCCAACGTCAACGAGGCTAATAACTCACTCACAACTGCGGGCGCATTTTCCTTAACCATGTCCGTTAATTTCTGGACTTCTTGACGCGTTAATAACTCTGCACCATTTTTACGAATGACTTCAGATAAATGTGTGGCCAAGACTGACGGAGCATCAACAACCGTGTAGCCCATAGCTTCAGCCTTGTCGCGTAAATCAGGACTTATCCATAACGCTGGCAAACCGAACGCAGGCTCTTTAGTTGGAACTCCGATAAGGTCTTCTTCAACTCCACCGGTATTCATTGCTAAATAGTGATCAGGTAATAATTCTCCTCGCCCGGCTTCTGCGCCCTTAACTCGTAAAATATATTCTGTAGGTTTAATTTGAATGTTGTCACGGATTCTTATAGGAGGCACTACAATTCCCATTTCGAGAGCCATTTGCTTACGTATAGTTCCGATTCTGTCCAACATGTCGCCACCCTGTGCAGGGTCAATCAACGGGATAATAGCGTAACCAATTTCAGCTTCCATAGGCTCAACTGTTAGGAGCTTCATTACGTCTTCGGGGCTTACTGGTTCGGCCTTTTGTTGTTCGGCTGGTGCTTGACCTCCTCCTGAAGTTGCGGCGGCTGTCGCGGCTTGTCCTGCTGGTGCTGCTCCTGATGGTTGACTTAAAGCGGCTTGCTCTTCGGCTGTGATCGCTTGAACATTTGCTTCACGTCCTACTGTGTAACCCAATGCGCCCATGATTATAGCTAGTCCAACAAACGGAGCTGTAGGTAATCCAGGAATTAATCCCAACGATAAAAGCATTCCTGACGCAATATATAATGGTCGTGGATAACGCGTGAAAGAGTTTATCAAGTCCGGGCCAAGTTCTGAACTAGCAGCGGCTCTCGTAACTATTACACCCATAGCAGTTGACATTAAAAGCGCTGGAATTTGTCCGACAAGTCCGTCACCAACTGTCAATAAGCTGTAGTGTGCAGCAGCTCCGGCCGCGTCCATTCCTCGCATGAATATTCCTATTGATAAACCGCCAATAATATTTATCGTAGTGATTATTAACCCGGCTATAGCGTCCCCTTTAACAAATTTTGAAGCACCGTCCATAGCTCCGTAAAAGTCTGCTTCACGTTGAATATCTTGTCTACGTTGCTTGGCCCCTTGTTCGTCGATTAAGCCGGAGTTTAAGTCAGCGTCAATTGACATTTGTTTACCGGGCATAGCATCAAGCGTGAATCTCGCGGCAACTTCTGCAACACGTTCGGCACCTTTAGTGATTACTAGCATCTGAATTATGACCAGGATCAAGAACATAATGATACCCACGACATAATTACCACCGACAACGAAATTACCGAATGCGTTTATCAATTCGCCGGCGTTTCCATAAAGCAATATGAGCCTTGTTGTAGATACGTTTAGAGAAAGTCTGAACAGTGTAGAGATTAACAACAGGGTAGGAAAAATTGACAAGTCTAAAGCTCTCTTTACGTAAAACGTCACGAGCAAGGTTACAACTCCGAGCGTGATATTCATTGAGAGCAATATATCGATTAGCCACGTTGGCAAAGGCACAACCATCATGATAATAATGAGTACCATTAACAAAGCTACGCCTATATCGGAATAGCTTTGAACTTTCTTGCGCATGTTAGTGGTAGTACTCACAACTTCAGCCAATCAGAATCCCTCATTACGTAAAATTTCTCGTATTGTATCACAGCGCTATCTTGTCAGTGTAAAGGCTTTGATGCAAGTGTTGCACTTAAAGTTTATTCCGTCGATCCACGTTTTGCCATCGTTGGAGAAATAGCTTTCACCAGCATGACATACAGCGTTTTCTGAATAATCCTTGTTGACGTTCTCAACAGGTTGACGACTGCCTGATAATTTTAGAACGATCGAGAAATGTTGATCTTTGTTCAGCGTAAATGATTCGTCGAGATTGATTGTATGATAGCCAGCGTACTCCATCTTGCCTTGCTTTGAAGTTAAGAGCTTTCCGGCCGTGGGGGATTTCAGTTTGTTATTGCCAAGGTCATAAACATAAACTTCATAGCTACAGTTATTGCTCGGTGTATAAAATGCGACTTCCTTCAATCGCTCCTTGTTAGTTTCGGTCCTGAAAATATTTGCGCCCCATGAGTAACTTATGTTTGAACACCAGCCTAAATCATCATAGCCATAATGTTTGAGCCTCAAGTTATTATTTGGGTCAGCTATGAGGACAGCTCCGCCGTAAAAATGTTGGTCATAGGACATCCAGAAATATCCGCCATTAGTTCCGCGTAGAGTGCCCCATGAATTTTTAACTAGCCAAGCTCCGTCGCGTTTAGGTTTTGGAGTGAAGTTGTCGCGTGAAAAATTGTCGTCCCAACCTGCTATAGCCACTAAGTGGTTAATTTGTGTGCCCTTGTCGGGTTGATAGTAGGTGTAATACTTGCCCTTAACATGATAGCTATTTAGATCGCTGTATAAACTGACAGCGGCTGCTCCGTGTTTCATGATTAACTCTTTGAGACTGTCGGAGTTGAGCGTACTGTTACCACTTAAGTAATATGCCTCACGTAATCGCATTGAACGCTTATAACTTTCGGGGGCTTTCTTGCTCAATGCGGCTCTTTCGCTGTTGCTAAGGTTAGTTTTATATTGAAGGAATCGTTCGTCAGTTGGACCGGATAGACGCGCCATAAAAGCTACGGGCATGAATATATTTCCCTCAAGGCTCAACAACCCTGAAGTACGTTTTGAATTAAAATTGCGTTCGGGGTTCGGGTCTTTATAACAGTAGTAGGCAATCTGTAATTCAGAAAGGTCTGGTTCTTTGCCGTTAGTGTTCAATTTTTGCGTAAGGTAATTTGACTCAAGCGCCGTGATCGCAGCAAACGACCAACAAGGCCCGGGGATACCTTGATTCTTTATGCTTGTAACTCGTCCATAATCTCGTAAATCATAGCTCACCGGCAAAGCAAAAGCTCGTGTGAGACGCAACGAAGCTAGAATCACGATGACGATAAAAAGTTTTTTCACGATATAATCAACTCCTTTAACTTACGAAATTATACGCGAGGGGAAAAAATTTAATGCCAGGAAAATTACAACCAGACATATTAGCGAAAAACGTATTGAACTTTTCAGGAGCATTCAGGCAAGATTTATTAGTGGGAGGAGGAATCGGAGAGGACGCCGCTTTAATTCGAGTGCCTTCGGGGATTTTAGTTGCAGCTTCTGATCCTATTACGGGCGCAGAAAAAAACGCTGGCTCTTTACTCGTTCACATAAACGCGAATGACCTAGCTTGCAAGGGAGCTGATCCGGCATGGCTGATCGTTACGTTGATAGTCCCTGACGAAATGGGAGTAAGTTATATTAATTCGATCATGAACGAAATTCACGAGGCTTGCAAGAAACTCAACATAGCAATCGCTGGAGGACATACTGAACTCACGAGCAAATATACCCAGCCCGTAATCTCCGGGACAATGTTGGGAATGACTAATTACGAATTGAGCGCTAGGAAAATTTCTGAAGGAGACTATATACTTGCAACCGGCCACGCGGGACTCGAAGGAATGAGCATTTTAGCAAACGATAAGCCGGAATTATTTGCTAACATATTCACGCCTGAAGAGATCAACACGATAAAATCATGGGGCCAAGATATTTCAGTTATACCCGCAGCAAAAATCCTACGCTCGTATTCAAAGTATATGCATGATCCAACAGAAGGCGGACTCAACGGAGCCTTGTACGAGATTCAAATGGCGTGTGGCTTGCGGTTAGAGATTGACGACAAGAATATACCTGTTTCAGAATTGACTCAAAGAGCGGCGGCGAAATTAGCGTTTGATTACATGAATCTTATATCGTCGGGAATGTTGATAGCCGTAGTTTCTCCTGACAAGATCAAAATCGCCCAAGAAGAGCTAGCTTCACACAACATAACTTCACGCGCAATAGGCAAACTCATCAAGGGGCCGGCCAAAGTACTAAACACTCATGAGGAATTATGGAGACTCTTGTGCTACATAAGTATATGATAAAATCACTCCAATCCCAATTGACAAATAATAAGCAAGCAGGTGAGCAAAATTGATGAGTAAGAAAGCTATAGTAGCAGGGCATGTTTGCATAGATATAACTCCCGTATTTCCTGACATCAATCGCAATGCTAAAGACTTAGGAGAAATTCTCAAGCCAGGTAAATTAGTCAACGTCTTGGCCCCAGATATTCACACTGGAGGTTCTGTCGCTAATACAGGACTCGGCATGAAGAAGCTTGGTGCGCAAGTGAAATTAATCGGCAAAATTGGCACTGACTCTTTCGGGGAAATGATACGCGGAGTCTTTAGTGAGTATGACGCTGATGAAGATTTAATAGTTAATCCCGACGAAACAACTAGCTACACTTTTGTAATTGCTCCTCCAGGAATAGACAGGGCTTTTCTTCATTGTCCAGGCGCTAATGACTCGTTTGATGGCACAGAAATTTCTGACGAGACTTTGAATGATGTTGCACTATTCCATTTCGGTTATCCAACGTTGATGCGAAAAATGTTCATTGAGGACGGAAAATATTTAATAAACATGTACAAGCGTATGTGTGAGAAAGATATTGCAACGAGTTTAGACTTGGCCGCCGTAGATTTACAAAGCGAATCAGGAAAAGCGAACTGGGAAAAGATTTTAGCGTCGGTGTTGCCTTATGTTGATTTCTTTGTTCCTAGCTTTGAGGAATTGTGCTTGATGTTAGATCGTGAACGTTACGAGAAATTATTGAAGCGTGCTGGCAACTCTGACATGACAAATTTTCTTGACGTTGACGAGGATATTATCCCACTGGCGAAAAAATGTCTTGCGTTAGGAGCTAAAGCGGTGTTGCTGAAATGTGGTGCGCCTGGATTATTCTTGATGACCTCGTACAAAATGGCGAACGTTGGCAAAAAACTTGAACTTGACTCGAAAAACACAACTTTTGCAGATTCGAACGTAGCTACAAAATTCCTCACGTGTTATCAGGAACAGGGGCTGGCGATGTAACTATAGCGGCTTTCTTGATGAGTCTGCTTGAGGGCTTCGGGCCTGGTGTTGCTGTCGAAAATGCTGCGGCTTCGGGAGCTTTGTCTTGCTTGTCTTATGATGCTGTTAGCGGCCTGAAAACTTTGCGTGAGATTCGCGAATTAATTGATGCTGGCTGGGAAAAAGCCTAAAGGAGGAAAATTTATGCTTGTAAATCTGGATTATGTGTTGCGTCCTGCGTTAAAGAATCATTATGGCGTTGGATTATTTAACTGTGTCAATATCGAAATGACTAATGCGATCATGAACGCCGCCGAAAAATTACACGCTCCTGTAATAATGGGGACTGCTGAAATTTTGTTGCCCGTCGCTGACTTGAAGGAAGTTGCTGCAATGGTGAAAGCTCGCGCGGAAAAATCTCCCGTCCCTGTAGTGTTGCATTATGACCATGGATTAACTTTCGAGAAATGTATTGAGGCCATGAACTTAGGTTACACTTCAATCATGTATGACTGCTCAACAGCTCCTTATGAAGAGAACGTTAAAAGAGTCGCGGAAATGGTGAAGATAGCTCACACGTTGAATATAACGGTTGAAGGAGAACTTGGCCACGTTGGAGACAATGAAGGCGCAGGAAAATTAGCAAAGCCCTCTGATTATTACACGGATCCGGCTATGGCAGAAGACTTTGTGAAACGCACAAACATTGACGCGTTGGCTATAGCTGTAGGGAATGCTCACGGCGATTATAAATTTCCTCCCAAGCTTGACTTTGAGAGAATAACAGAAATTGCGAGTCGTGTTGATGTTCCGTTAGTCCTTCATGGTGGCAGCGGCTTATCTGATAACGATTTCAGGGAGGCAATCAAGCGTGGAATAGCGAAGGTGAATATCTTCACGGACATGAACAAAGCGCAAGTCAACGGCATGAAAGAAGGTCTCACAGCAGGATTTAATAACGCGTTCGATTTAATGCCCTATGAGGTCAAAGCTATACAAGCGGTCGTTGAGGAAAAAATGTTGTTGTTCAGTAGTGATAACCATGCTTAGTTAATTGCTCATGTGATAGAATTAGCCCAAGAATTTCCACAAATAATATTCATTCGCAAAATTTCAGGAGGTGTTTATTGATTATGGAGTTAAAAGCGGTAGGAATAGCCGGTACTCTCGAGTCAAGTGATGTAATGATTACGCTTGAACCTGCAACGAGTGGCGGCATAGATTTAACGCTGAAAAGCTCTGTTCTTAACCAGTATGGACGCCAGATAAAAGCGGAAGTATTGGCTTCACTTGAAAGGCTTGGCGTGAAGAACGCTAAAGTTATTGTTGATGACCACGGCGCACTTGATTGCACGATAAAGGCTCGCGTTGAGTGTGCATATTATAGGGGCTGTCAGTGTGATATGGACGGCAAGTTTGATTGGGGAGGTGTGATTCGCTAATGAGTATTCCAAGACCAAAACCAGAAAAATTCCGCCTTCGCCGCACAATGATGTTCATGAATGCCCAGAAGCCCGGATTGATCAAGGACGCTTATATTTATGGCGCAGACTCAATAATGCTCGACCTTGAGGACGCTGTAGCAGAGAACCAGAAGGACAGCGCAAGATTCTCGCTCTACCA
>CAJOGG010000051.1:0-8000 GCA_905234205.1 uncultured Synergistales bacterium
AGCCACCCACAATCGGCAAATCAGCGTTTGAGCCCAAGAAGTAATGAGGGAATTTCGTAATGAAAGCCAGCAAGTTTTCGAATGTTTCACGTGAAATTAACATAGGCACATGATTTTCATCAAGCACTATGCAATGTTCGTTGTAATAGCTATATGGTGAGTACTGGAAATACCAAGTGCGTCCGTTGAGATTAACCGGAATAAGCCTAATGTTCTGACGTGCGGGGTGTCCGTGATGACCATAGAAGCCTTCGTTCTCCTTGCATAATAAACACTTTGGGTAGCCTGAAGATTTTATTGCGCGGGCCTTGGCAATGTCGCGGGGGTCTTTCTCGGGCTTTGACATGTTGATTGTGATATCGAGTTCACCGAAATTCGTAGCACTCTTCCAACAAATATTCTTGGCCGTTCGTTCAGAGCGTATGTAGTTCGATGAGATTCCCAATTTGTAGAAATAATTCGTAGCGTCAACAGGAGAATCCTTGTAACGATTTTCAAAGTCCGCGATCACGTCCGACGGTCTAGGCGTGAATACTCCCATTAACTTTGTGTCAAGCAGATCGCGTTCTGTTTCGGTGTTCTCAATTAGATTATTTTCTGCGGCCCAATCAAGAATTTTTGCGAGTATGCTATCGGGAGACGTTGGAAAATTTTCCGGCGCATTGTCCTCAAATTCAAACGTGTTAAGCCCAAGAATGCCGATCAATGAATTTGCAGCCCATAATTTGTCTTCAGGCGTGATAAGTTCGTGATATAAAGCGAAGGCGATTAAGTTGTTGAGTTCGTGATTAATCAATTCTATTCCCTCCTCGAAAAAGTGTAAGTATTAATGGATTTGCATATTGTATAACAAAAAATCCCTCCGGCCCTTAGTTAAGTGAGTCAGAGGGACTTCGAACGAAAATTCCAGTAAAATTATTTATGCGCTTAATATACTCATCAATGACTGCGAATTTTGGTTAGCCTGTGAAAGCATAGAGTTTCCGGTACTGTTCAGAATCTGAAGTTTTACAAATTCCATGTATTCTTTAGCCATGTCCGTATCTTTTATGCGGCTTTCAGCTTCCTGCATGTGGAGGCTTGTTTGTGTCAAACTGTTGGCGTTGTATTCTAACTCATTTTGATAAGCACCGATCTTTGAACGTTGTGAGCCGACATTATGAATAGCAGCATCAATCACGGCTATTGAGGCAGAAGCTTTCTCTCTTGTGGATACGTTCACATTGTTTAAGCCCAAAGCTTCCGCGCGAACGTCGCTTATGTTAATGAAGATGTCCTCACCAAGATTCTGACCTATCTGGAATGAAGTGCTTCTATCGTCTATGTGAATCGTCGTTGAGTAAATATTTTCGGTGTTCGATAAAACATAGCGTTTAGTTTCGTCGTCCCATTTGGCTTCTACGTTTGCCATTGCATCAAATTTCACGCTGATGTTAGGACTAATCACGCCATTAACAACATTGCCATCAGTTTCGATATTGTTAGCGATAATTTTTCCTGAATGAGCGTCAAAAACTGACACAGAGAATTTATTGTTCTCGGCATTCTGAATCGTATTGAGGCCAAGCGCACTGATTAAGTCGTTGTTCTCTGAAGTAAATGATAAAGAACCTCCCGGGCCAGCTATAGCACTTCTAATTAAGATCGTCGCTTTCGTAGTAGTAATTTCGTCCCTGAACGATAGCATATTATCCAGCGTATCTTCATTGTAGCCTTTCTCTTCATCAGGAGCATAATCAGTGTAGTGTGACGGAGTAATCTCATCAGGCAAGCCAAATTCATTGAGAATTAATTGACCGTAAGTCTCGCTATCCTCGTTAATGTCTCTCACGTAAGCACGGCCGTAAACTGTTTTAGATTCTCTGACAGCTTCGGAAGTTCCTGTAATGCCTTCTGCAATCGTACAAAAATTGTCCTTATTGTCAGCGTATTCACCTTGGCCCAAGTCGTAGGCAATGGCATCGTTGATCTTTTTCCTTACGTCATACAGAGTGTCTTGACTATAAAGTGTTACTTCTGCTGTTTTGCTGTCTCCTTGATGTATGGTAATAGTCTGTGGTGTCTTAACCAAGAAACCGCCGCTTGAATCTCTGAAGGCTTCCATGTCTTGAAGGGTTGCGACTTTCTCACGAGTCCTCATTATTGTAACTGTAGAGCCATCTGCTGCGACTTCTTCCGAGGCGTATTCTTCAGCTACAGTTAAATCGAAAATGTTAGTCTTCTGAACTTCAGCTTGGCCTATCTTAGCTTTGACATCGATTCGATAATTGCCTCCGACGTTTTTACGCTGTGAGAATTGATCTATGAGGGTTACTGCGCCTTCGACTCGTACTTCGGTGTTGAGATCGTCCGCTGACCATATTGCAGAAGAACTCCCGTCTAGTAATCTCTTGCTGTTGAATGTGGTGTTAGACGCTACGTTGTCAATGCTATTTCTTAATTCCTCGACCTCAAGTTGCAAATAGCCTCTGTCCTGTGAAGTGAGAGTATCGCTGGCAGATTGTATGGTAAGCTCTCTCATTCGTTGCAACATGGAATTAATTTGATTAAGAGCTCCTTCAGCGGTCTGTAGCATAGAGATTCCGTCTTGAGAATTTCTTATGGCTCTGTCAACTCCTGCGACCTGTGAAGAAATCCTTTCGCTCAAAGCCAATCCCGAAGCATCGTCAGCAGCCTTTGCAGCCCTTTGTCCTGTAGATAAAGCCCGGGCGGTGTTCTCCAAAGCTTTGTTATTAGCAGTCAATGCATTATATGCAAGTTTGACCGCATTATAGCCGCTTATCATCATGATAAATAATTTGCCTCCTGCTTAAAATTTTTATAACAATCCTGCTAAGAATTTCGGACAACATAGCAAAAAGTTTTACGCCTTCGCAATTGCTTCCTTCCAGCCGTCGTATAAATCATTGCGTTCAGACTCTGACATTGAAGGAGTGTAAGATACCCGCTTGAGATTTTCGAACACGCTCTTGTCGTAAATTCCCGCGCTTAATCCCGCACAATAAGCCGCCCCGATCCCGGATAACTCTTCAGAATCTGGAACTCTCACAGGAATATTTAACATATCGCTTTGGAATTGCATCAAGTAAGAATTTCTCGTTGGGCCTCCGTCTACTCGTAACTCGTTGATCGTAATTCCGGCGCTGTCTTTCATAGCATTAACTATATCGCTAATTTGATACACGATTGAATCTAACGCAGCTTTCACAACTTCATTCTTACCTGTTGCGCGAGTCATTCCTACGATACAAGCTTTTGCGTGACTCTTCCAGTACGGTGCCCCCAAACCCGAAAACGCCGGCACTAAATAAGTACGGTCAGATTTATTAGCAGCTCTTGCTAGTGGTTCAGTCTCGCTTGGTTTCTCTATGAGCTTCAAATCGTCTTTCAGCCACGTAATCACAGCACCAGCATAATTTATATTTCCCTCAAGAACGTAATTAACTTGGCCGCCAATTTTCCAAGCAAGACTCGTTACGACGCTGTCATTCATCACAGGTTTTGCGCCTATGTTCATCATGACAGAAGAGCCAGTGCCATAAGTTGCCTTAATCATTCCTGAACTCAAGCAGCCTTGACCGAATAACGCCCCGTGAGAATCTCCAAGCACCCCGCGAATCGGAATAGAAGTATCGAGCCAGCCATCAAAGTCGGTCAATCCGAAATCGCCATCAGAGTCAGTAACTTGTGCCATACATTTTTCATCAAGCCCGAAAAGTTCTATTAGCTCTTTGTCCCATTGAAGAGTGTTGATGTTGAAGAGTTGAGTGCGTGAAGCGTTTGAGTAATCAGTCTGAAAATTTTTGCCGCCTGTTAATTTATACACAAGCCACGAGTCAATCGTACCTACTGCAATTTCTCCGGCCTTTGCACGTTCTTTAATGCCGTCAACGTTCTGGAATATCCAAGCTAATTTTGCGGCAGGGAAATAAGGAGAGAGTTTTATCCCAGTTTTCTCGTGAACTTTATCAGCGTGCCCCTGTTTTGCTAACTCATCGCAGATATATGCACCTCGTGAACATTGCCACACGATAGCATTATATAGAGGCTTACCAGTTTTCTTGTCCCAACATACTGAAGTCTCACGTTGATTGCTTATGCCAAGTGCGCAAATTTCGTTCTTGTTAATGCCTGCTTTGTCTACGAGATTCTTAACGACCTGCAAAGTATTCGCGTAAATCTCTTCCGGGTCATGCTCAACCCAGCCTTTATCGTTGATAATCTGCTTGTGTGGCAAATCAGTTCTGCATAACAACGCGCCCTTCTCGTCAAACAATAAAGCCTTAGTGCCTTGGGTGCTCTGGTCAATGCTTAAAATATACTTCATGCTCGTTCTAACACTTCTTCCTTAGTTGGAATTGACTGCGCCGCGCCTGGACGAGTGATAGCGATTGATGAAGCTATTGTTGCGAGTTTCATTGCCTTAGCGAAGTCTTTGTACTCGAAAACGTTAGCCAAGAAATATCCCGTGTAAGTATCACCTGCGGCTGTGGTATCAACTGGCTTAACTGGAATAATCCCTTGCCTTATAAAATTGTCCTTGTTCACGAAAATTGATCCTTGAGAGCCAAGAGTCATTAAGATATTTGCGTCGGGATAACGTGATAATAAAGCTCGTGCAGTTGCCTCAAAGTCGTCTGATTGCTCGCCTAGTAATTGCCCGGCCTCTATCTCGTTCAGCAACAAGTAATCAGCATACGGGATAACGCTCAATAAATTTTCGTCCATTGGGGAAGGATTAAGAGCAATAATCATGCCTTTAGCTTTTGCCTGTTGTGAGAGATATTCAAGCTCGTTGATCTCGTTCTGCAACACAAGAGCGTCCCCGCTTGAAAAATGTGCTAACGTTTCGTCAATCTGCGTACGAGTTATGCAATGGTTCGCGCCCTTGAATAATAATATGCAGTTGTCGCCGGCTTCATCGTTCTGAATAATTGCGTGACCAGTCTTAACATTATCGAGGCACTTAACGTAATCAGTATTAACTTCGTCGGAGTGAAGTATGTTAAGCAAAAATTTCCCGTCTTGGCCGATTGCTCCAGCGTGATAAACTTCAAGCCCGGCTTTTGCGAGTGCGATAGATTGATTCAAGCCTTTACCGCCGCTGTTAATTGAGAGAGAACTCGACGCGAGAGTCTCACCTTTCTGCACAAAGTGCTTGACCTTGTAAACGTTGTCAATGTTTAGTGATCCAAATGATAAAACTTTCATTACGCTAATACCCCTTTTGTTAAGATCATGCAGGCATACAAAGCTTTTTCACCAGTCGCTATAACGGCATAAGACTTCTTTGACTCCTCGTAGAACTTGAATCTCTCAAGAAAGCCTATTGCGTCTGCTCCTCGTTCGTCGTACTTGGCCACGATCTCTTTATACGTATCCCATATAGGAGTCTCAACGTTCACGCCGGGCACAACTTCCATTAATCTAACGGGCTTCTCTACGTATGTATCAAGCGGGAACAAGCTCAAAATCGCGTCGAGTAATTCCGGGACGTTATGACCATCACAACGAATCACTACGCCATTCTTTCCCATTGATTGCGCGGGGAAATTTCCATCACCTATTACGAGCTGATCACCATGACCCATTTCGGCCAACACTTTCAATAATTCCGGGGATAAAATCGGGGGTATACCTTTCAACATAATTAATTCCTCCTTATAAAAAGGCCGCCCTAACCATTACGATTAAGACGGCTATATATTCGATTGCTTAACCTAAAATTTCTTGTGCTTTATTTGCTATGCCTTCCGCGTTCATTCCGTAATGAGCAAAAACTTCTTGGGATTTACCAGTGATAACTGGCTCATCAGGAAGTGAAAGGCTTATGACTTTCTTGGGATCGTTCGCGCTGATTAACTGTGCAACCATGCTTCCGAGGCCTCCGAACGGTGAATGCTCTTCAACAGTCAAGACGGCTTTGACTCCCTTAGCAGCTTTAAGCAGCGTTTCAGAATCAAGAGGCTTAATGCAATACATATCCAACACGCCCGCAGAAATTCCCTTGGCTTTGAGTAACTCCGCAGCATCTTTTGAGGCTTTCACGAGTTCACCACAAGCAACGATAAGAATATCACTGCCTTCTGCTAACACCGTGGCTTTGTCCATTGTGAAGGGAACATTGCCCTCTGAATAAACGTCTTCAACTGGATTACGTCCGATTCTCACATAGGCGGTCTTGTTGTCCTTGAGTAAGGCCTCGAAAACGCAACGAGTCTGGAATCTATCTGACGGGAGATAAACGCGCATATTAGGTATAGCTGACATTGCCGCGATGTCCTGTGCTGAATGGTGGGTCATGCCCAACGCTCCATAACTTACGCCGCCGGAAATTCCGATTAACTTCACGTTAGTATCAGAGTAAGCACAATCGACTTTGCACTGCTCATAGCTACGTGTTGATATAAACGACGCCGGGGAGACCGCAAACGCCTTTTTCCCGCATGAGGCCAAGACCGCAGCAATGCTCACGAGATTTTGTTCAGCTATTCCGACTTCAACAAACTGTTCCGGATAAGTATCAGCGAATGACGCAAGAGACGCAGACCCACGAGAGTCACTGCATAACACTACGACGCTTTTATCGGTTGAGGCAGCTTCTTTGAGTACCTCACACATTACGGCACGATTAGCGATTTTATTAGCCATTGAGAATTGCCTCCTTATATGCCGCAATATCAGCAGCGATTTGTTTGTATTCTTCCTGATTCGGGAGCTTGTGATGCCAACCTGCTTTGTTCTCCATTAATGGTGAGCCTTTGCCCTTGAGAGTCTCCGCGATAATTACAGATGGCTTGCCTTTAGTCCTCTCTGCAATGTCAAGAGCGTCACTTATTTGCTGAATATCATTGCCATTCATCACGGTGATAACATTCCAGCCCGAAGCCGCAAAACGTCCTCCAATATCTCCGGGGGATAAAACGTCGTCAACGTTGCCAGAAATTTGCAGGTGGTTATGATCAATTATTGCGCATAAGTTATCGAGCCTGTAGTGAGCTCCAGCGGCGGCACCTTCCCAAACAGAACCTTCAGCTAATTCGCCATCACCAATTAATGTATACACGCGATAATTTTTCTTGTCCATTTTTCCAGCGAGTGCCATTCCGACACTTACAGAGAGTCCGTGACCAAGTGAGCCGGAGTTCATTTCTATTCCAGGTAAAGTGTTGTGAGGGTGGCCAATGTATTCAGAACCGAACTTTGAGAACTTTGCCTTAACCTCGTCAAGATTCATGAAGCCTTCGTAAGATAACACTGCATAAAGAGTCTCAACACAATGTCCCTTGCTCAATACGAATCTATCACGATCGGGGGAGTCTTGAGTCTCTGGAGTTACATTCATGCGCTCATAGAGAGTCAATAAAATTTCGGGCTCGCTCATATCTCCGCCAATATGTCCACCGCCGCCAGCCATGATAATATCAAGGGCATCACGACGAAGATCAAAGGCAGTTGCGGATAATGCTTTAACGTTTCCTAACTTTCTCATATTACACCTCGTCAAATACTACGTCTTCACCATGAAGATATGCTTTTACTTTTTCTTCGATTGGATCATAGAGATCCGGTTTCACGCCGATATACTTACAAGCCTCATACACTACCGGGACAACGTCACCATGAATCGCGGCAACGTGATGAATATATGGTCCCTCAACAACTTTTGCTTCAAGGCGTTTGAGATTATTGACCTCGATCCATACGTAAGTCCCACGAGTATACGGCCCGTCAATACCTTTTGCGTGACCAAGCAGAATCGAATATTCCCCGCCGTCTCCGTCAAATCTAACGAGACTCATTAAACCATGCTTAGCTTCGGCTGAAATTGCTCCGTTTTCAGGGAATGCTACTGGTACACAAATTGAGGGCTTCTCCCTTGCTACAGAGATTGGCCAAGGTCCACAGTGCTGTAATAATTCTCCGTTGTCGTTGTCAGGGTGTCTAACTGTCCAGTCAGAGAACATTACGCGGCGTTCATTCATTGAGGCAGCTTCGGC
>CAJOGG010000051.1:8012-14014 GCA_905234205.1 uncultured Synergistales bacterium
TTTCTTTTCTTCCTCTGGATTTGCGGAAGAGCGTGTTCCCCTTCGCATTGCCCGTATTCCATTGATCCTGCAAAGCTTTCCAACACTTAATGGCTATAGCGTTACAACCATACTTTTCGGCCAAGCTCTTCATCGCGACTTTCAAGGCTGCAACCTCCAAGAGTCCTTCGTCGTCAATCTTGCAGTTCATATTCTCTTTACAGTAGGCTATGACCTTCGCGACCTCGCTATGCTCTTCCTTCCACTTGCGCATTTCCTGATAAAGTTCCGGTAATGGGATCGGTGAAAGCTGAATGTTGAACTTCTCGAGTAATTCGCCCTCGTTGCACATTGTTGACCAGAAATCGAACGGACGCGGCCCAATCTGTAATATTCTCGTGTGCCTGAAGACTCTTACTACGTTACAAACAGCTATGAAATCTCGTAAGCCTCTTTCAAATTCCGGGTCAGTCAAGTTACAGTTGTTCATGTATGTGAAAGGGACTCTGAAGCGGCGCAAAACTTTTCCTGTAGCGAACAATCCGCACTGACTATCACGAAGCCTCATTCCGTTTTCGTCGGGTCTTTCATCACGAGGTCCCCATAATAGAACAGGCACGTTTAACTCTTTCGCGAGCCTTGCACATTCGTATTCAGTTCCAAAATTTGCGTGAGGAATAAATAATCCGGCAACCTTTTCAGCTTTGAACTTCTCAACGATTTTTGCGAGGCCGGCATCATCATAGAGTAAGCCTTCGTCGTTCACGTCGTCAATGTCAACGAAATCTATATTAAGCTCACGTAACCTTGCCGCAGTAAGTTTACGATACTCAACAGCAGCCGGTGCACTGAATATAGCTCGTCTTGTAGGTGCAAATCCTATTTTAATTTTCGCGCTCATGTTTTACCCCCTCACTAAAAACTACTTTGACTCGTTGCGAGCCTGTAATGCCATTTTTGCCTGTAAATTTCTCTGTGTCTGGTCAATAACAACTGCGAGAATAATTACAGCTCCCCTTATAATCTTCTGCCAAAATTCCGAGACTCCGCACATTGTCATTCCGTCATTGATTACTCCGATAACGAAAGCTCCGACTATTGTCCCGATAATCGTACCTGAACCGCCTGACATTGACGTACCACCCAAAACTGTAGCTGCTATAGCGTTCATTTCCCAACCGTCGCCGGAAGCAGGGTGTGCCGCAGAAAGTTGTGCAGTGTTGATTAAGCCGATCCATGCTGCGCAGAAGCCCGAAATTACGTACGTCATAATCTTAACTTGGTCAGCTTTGATTCCGGAGAGCTTGGCCGATTTCTCATTCCCACCAACTGCCAAAATATGCCAGCCCGTTGGAGTCCTATTGAGCAACACAGCCGCTATTATCGAGAGTATCGCGAACACGTAAACGCCCGCAGGTATTCCCATAAAGTCCGCGCCCAAAGCTTTTAAGCCGACGTTGCCGAGTCCTTCATAGCCTCCGATAGCCGCAAAAGTAGCACCGTTTGAACGTAAATTCGCAAGCCCACGACAAATATACATTGTGCCAAGAGTTGTGATGAATGCCGCGACGTTCAATTTCGTGATTATCAAACCGTTCACAAGACCGATTAAGCAGCCTATGCAAAGCATTAACACGACAATAGCCGGGACTGTGAAGTAGTAAGTCTTCGCTCCAATCGTTAAGCCCTCTTGGATCAATCCGCCCGCCAACATTCCAACGAGACCAACGACAGAACCGACCGATAAATCAATTCCGCCGGTGATGATTACAAATGTCATGCCTAACGCGAGAATGCCATATAAAGCGACGTGCTTGGCCACCATTGTTAAAGTGTTGAGCGATAAGAACGACGGTGAAGCAAAGCTAAAGAATATTATGAGCAATATCAATACTATGAACGTACGCCCTTTCAAGAGCGTCATAATTAACTGGCTGTTATCCTTCTTCATTTATTCGAGTCAACTCCCCTGTTAAAATTTATGCAGCGTGATTTTTTCCTGTACCGAGTCCAGCATATGAGGCACGCACCAAATTATCTTCCGTGATTTCAGAGCCGCTTAATTCAGCCGTACACTTGCCGTTTGACAACACGTAAATCCTATCAGCAATTGCCATAATCTCCTTGAGTTCCGATGAGATTACTATGATCGATAAACCTTTCTCCGAGAATTTGTGAATGATCTCAAATACTTCTGTCTTTGCGCCGATGTCAATACCTCGTGAAGGTTCGTCCATTAACAAAACTGTCGGCTTAGTCATTAATCCCTTAGCTATAACGACTTTTTGCTGATTGCCTCCTGATAGAGATAATATGGGCAAATGTTTATCGGCAACTTTTATGTGAAGCTCCTGAATTTCCGCATCAACGGCTTTTTCTTCTGCGGCGTAGTTCATTAGTGACAACGTTGCGAAATCCTCAAGTGAAGCTAATGAAGCGTTCTTGCATATGTCAAGGCTTTGAACGAGTCCTTGGCGTTGTCTGTCCTCTGGTACTATTGCGAAACCGGCGTTTAACTGGTCAGCTATAGATCCTATCTTCATGGGCTTTCCATTGTAATCAACCTCGCCAGAATGTTCCGGCCTCATACCCATTAAGCATTCGAAAACTTCACTGCGTCCCGCGCCTAATAATCCGTAAATCCCAAGCACTTCACCTTTCTTGAGATACATATTGACGTTATCAAGCAGCCAGCCTCCTCCAGTCTTGGGCAATGAAAGATTCTTGACCTCCAAAATTTTTTCGGCATGATCTAAATCTATTGAACGAGTGAATCTGTGATACTGGGTATTTTTCCCGACCATGTTCTCAACGATCCATTCAAGCGTTATGTCTTTGATGTCGGCATCAGCAACATATTTTCCGTCGCGCAAAATAGTAACGTGGTCGCCAATTTCCATAATCTCTTCAAGCCTGTGTGAGATATATACGATTGAGATTCCCTGCTCGAGTAATTCACGCATGATCTTGAACAATACTTTGACTTCAGCAGCAGATAATGAGCTTGTCGGCTCGTCCATAATCAAGACTCGTAAATCATTGTCCACTAAATTTCTTGCTATCTCGACCATTTGCTGCTGTCCCACGCGTAAATCTCCGACCATAGTATCAGGTGGGATTTCATGCTCAAGACGTTTGAGAATCTTTATAGCTCCGTCTACATGCTGTTTATCGTCAAGAAAGCCCATGTTAGTTTTCTCGTGGTTCATGAAGATATTTTGGTAGACCGTAAGATTTGGGAAGAGGCTTAACTCTTGGTGAATTATTCCTATACCTCGTGCGCGGGCGGCGTTGGTGTCCTTGAAATAAACTTCTTGGCCGTCCATGTACATTTTTCCGGCTGAAGGTTGCTCAATCCCGGCGATCATTTTCATGAGGGTTGATTTACCTGCTCCGTTCTCACCGATTAAGACGTTGACTTTAGCTTTGAGTAAATCAAACGAGACTTGATCGAGAGCTTTTGTGCCCGGATAGATCTTGTCAATCTTTTCGCAGTGTAACACTACATTGGGATCATCAAACATTTTTGTTCGTTCCCCCCGCTTATTCGATAGTCAAAGCTACAGGCGTGATAGTTACGGCATTTCCTGAAGCAGTTGCTGCGCCCGTGAGGTTGATAGTTTTTCCCTGAATGCTTTCGTTAATTGCAAGTGGGGCTACGACTTCTTTATCAAGCTGTGAGTTAAGGGCCTTTGCATATTGACTCCATTCGGTTTGGTTGGTGAAGTCCCCGAATTGCTTTACGGTCTGAACGTCACGAATCGCTGTGCCTGAATAAATGCTTCCAAGCTGTACTGTGAAGGTCATGTTGCCCGTGTAACCTTCAGGAGTTACTGTCATGGTGTTGCGTTTACCACCGGCCTTTGAGGTAAATTCGTTGACTGTGCCTTTGAACTTGATGGCCTTACCTGCTCCGAGTTCGCTTAGATTTATTGCGTTGATGTCAACAGCGTTAGAGATTATTTCAGCGGAGATTTTCTCCCAGTCGCTGCCGGAATGTGCTGAAGCGTCAAAAGCTACGACTCCTGTGTATTGTCCTTCTGTTCCTTTGTCGATAATGAGAACTTGATTCGATACGAAGGCGACTATAGCAACGAGAATAACGACGAATATAATTTTACCCTTCAAATTTACGACTCCCCTTTCAAAAACGAGAGTCCGACTCCTTATATTGAATCAGACTCTCGTGGAATATTTCATGAGTGAATGATTAATTATTTCTCTGTGTAGACGAATTGTGAGAGATTGGCTACGTTGTCCTTTGTGATTGCGATACAAGGAACTAATTGTTTCTCTGTGGCAGGTTTTGTTCCGTCCTTCACATAAGCGTCAGCCTGCTCAACCGCGATTTCCGTGATGCGTGCGATCTGCTGTAAAGCTGTACCGACCATTTGTCCCTTCTTAACGTAAGCTGCTGCATCGTCTGAACCGTCAAGGCCGATAACTTTAATGTCAGTTCTCTTTGCATCAACGCAAGCCTGTGCAGCACCACAAGCCATTGTGTCATTTCCGCAAATGATTCCTGTGATTTCGGGGTGAGCTTGTAAGATTGCCTCGGTCTTTGAGTAACCTTCAGTCTGACTCCAGTTAGCTGACTGCTGAGCGACCATTTCGAGATCGGGATATTCATCAATTACAGAGTGATAATTCTCTGAACGTACCCAACAGTTTGTGTCTGACTCAAGGCCAAGAAGTTCGGCGTATTTTCCTTTGTAGTCCATGGCTTCGACCCATTTTTCAGCGATAGCGGCTGCTCCCTGTGCATTGTCTGCAACGATCTGGGCAATAGCTAATCCGGCTTCGTTGATTTCACGGTCAATCAGGAACACTGGAACTTTTGCGGCAACGGCTTTTCTTACAGCCTCGATTGAAGCGTCTGCTCCGGCGTTGTCACAGATAATTGCGACTGCTTTGTCAGAGATTGCTGCCTCGAATAATTGAAGCTGTATTGCGGCGTCGTCATCATGTGAGAAAGCTTTAGCCTCATAACCAAGTTCAGTGGCCTTAGCGACTCCGACTCTCTGCTCTGTTCCGAAGAATGGGTTGGACGTTGACGGGGTAATGATGTAGATGATTCCTGCGGCATAAGCACCGAACGCGAAGGCCATAACCATAGCCATAGCTACGACAACAACAGATAACCTTTTCATGATAATAAGGTACCTCCAATAAAATATATTTTGAAATTTGAATTGAGCTTAGCTTATCATTTTTACCATAAACACAAACCGCCGATTAACTGAATTATATTTAGCGCAACAAAAAATCCCCCAGCCACTTTTACATGACCGAGGGACGAAATTATTTGCTTGATGTTATCTTACGAGACAAGGTTTCTTGTTATCGAACTTCCAACCCGGGATTAAATATTGCATTCCGATTGCGTCATCACGAGCTCCGAGTGCGTGCTTGAAGTAAAGTTCATTGGCCTTCTTAATCTGATCCATATCGACTTCGATTCCGAGTCCTGGCTTCTTCGGTAAATCAATACAGCCTCCTACGATCTGCATAGGCTCAACTGTCAAACGCTCGCGACCTTCTTGCCAAATCCAATGCGTGTCGATGCCGTTCATCTTTCCTGGAATTGCTGCGGCACACTGTACGACCATAGCCAACGAAATATCGAAGTGGTTATTGCTGTGACAGCCCCACATGAGTCCAAAATCTGCGCATAACTGACCAACGCGAACAGAGCCGTTCATCGTCCAGAAGTGAGGATCAGCCAACGGAATATCAACAGCTTGTAATGTTAAAGCATGACACATTTGTCGCCAATCTGTGTTAATCATATTCGTAGCTGTCGGCATCATAGCGGCTTTTCTGAACTCGGCCATAACTTCACGACCACTGAAACCGCCTTCTGCTCCAACTGGATCTTCACAATAAGCTAAGCACTCCTTCAACTGTGGTGCGATCTCTAACGCTTCCTTCAAACTCCAGCAGCCGTTCGGATCTAAATCTACTCGGGCATTCGGGAACGCTTTCTTGATGGCCTGCACTGCCTTTAACTCTTCCTTCGGTGG
>CAJOGG010000052.1 GCA_905234205.1 uncultured Synergistales bacterium
CGTAGGGATTTTGGCATATTCCGACGGTGAGCCGCATAACACGATAACCCCAATCGCTAGACGTAAAGGCGAAATTTACGAGTTAGATCTAGTTTTGCGCAACAACAGAACGAGCGAAGAGCACCCCTTAGGAATCTTCCACCCTCATGCAGAAGTTCATCACATCAAGAAAGAGAACATAGGCTTAATTGAAGTCATGGGCTTGGCAGTTTTGCCAGCAAGATTGAAATCAGCTCTTGAGAGAATCGCAGCGGCTTGGAGCGACAATAAAGACTCTTTGCCTTCAGAGCTTGAGGCCCACGAAAAATGGTACAAAGGTTTGAGAGCAAAATACACGGGATTAACTGGCGACGAAAAAATAAAATCTATGTTGCGTGATGAAGTTGGACACGTTTTCGCACAAGTCTTGACCGACAGCGGAGTCTACAAGAGAGATTCAGAGGGCTTGGCCGGGTTTGATAGGTTCGCGGAAAAAGTTTTAGGGTAAATGATAATAGCAACGTTTAATGTAAATTCAGTACGTACTCGCCTCCCAATCTTACAACGGTGGCTGAATGAAGTGAAGCCGGATTTATTGTTCATGCAGGAGACGAAGACTCAAGATCAATTTTTCCCTGACGCAGCGTTCAATGAACTCGGCTATACATGCTTTTATCACGGAGAGAAAAGTTATAACGGTGTGGCCGCTCTCGTAAAGAATTGCATGAATGTAAATGTTACGTTTGGATTCAATGACGGCGAATTTGATACAAGAGTTTTGACCCTACGCTATGAAGATCTCGTTATCCTGAATACTTACGTGCCTCAAGGAAAATCAATCGACCACCCTGACTTTATCGTGAAGAAGAAATTTTTTACGAAGGGGATAATTTATTCTTATGGCTAGGAGATCTCAACGTTGCGCCGGAAGCTATTGACGTCAATCACCCCGAAAACAAGAAAGACAACGTTTGCTTCTGTGATGAAATTCGTAGCGTGTTTGCTGATACTCGTAAAGGACTCGTTGACCTGTTGCGAAAGTTCGATAAGAATCCCAACGTTTATACATTCTATGATTATCGAGTGAAAGACGCTATAACGAAAAAATTAGGTTGGCGAATTGATCACATGTTAGCTAACGAAAAACTTGCGGCCCTTGCTGTGGAATGTTACCCGGATATTCGGCCAAGAACTTGGGAGCGCCCTTCGGACCATTTGCCATTAATCGGTGAATTTACCTTGCCTTAAATCCAAGTTTACCCTCAATAATGTTGTCGCGAAAAATTTATATGCAGCTGACAAAACTATCTAGGAAAGGATTACATAACATGCAACAATTACCAACATTAAGCGCTTTTCCAATAGGCAAACCCAACGACGCCTACGCACAATATTTTGACGGTCAAAGCTATCTCGCAATGCTATCAACCGAACAAGTATTCATAGCTAACGTAACTTTTGAGCCAGGCTGTAGAAATCATTGGCACATTCATCACTCAACCAAAGGCGGCGGACAAATTTTAATCTGCGTTTATGGCAATGGTTGGTATCAAGAATGGGGAAAGCCCGCACGTGCTCTCAAACCCGGGGACGTTGTCAACATTCCTGCTAACGTAAAACACTGGCACGGTGCCGCAAAAGACTCCTGGTTCCAACATTTAGCCGTCGAAGTTGCTGGCGAGAACACGTCTAACGAATGGTGTGAAGCTGTCTCACAGAAAGACTACGAGAATCTATCAAGCACAAGCCTTGACCCGGAATTTTGCAGATAAAGAAGTCATAAGCGAGTCAAAACTTGATCCACGTACACGTTACATGGCTATACTTGCTGCGTTAATGGGCTGTCAAGGAATTGAAGAGTTCAAAATTATTTTGCCCAAGGCTCTTGACAATGGCGTTACAGCTTCCGAAATCAAGGAGATAATCTATCAAGGCACGGCGTATCTTGGAATCGGTAGCACAAGAGAATTTCTGAAGGTTGCCAACGAAATTTTTACATCACTCGGAATTTCTCTCCCACTTCCTTCAGCGTCAACTACCACACCGGAAAATCGCATCGAACTCGGAAATCAAGCACAAGTTGAAATTTTTGGTCAAGGCATGAAAGGTTTTCAGGACTCAGGCCCACAAGAAACTAGGCACATAAATAAATGGCTCGCTGGAAATTGTTTCGGGGACTATTACACTCGCAAGGGATTAAATCTTCGTGAACGTGAGTTGATTACATTCTGCTACATTGCTGCTCAAGGTGGTTGCGAACCTCAATTAACTGCGCACGCTAAAGGGAATATGAACATGGGCAACGACAAAGCGTTCTTGATTGACGTTATTTCACAGTGCCTTCCGTATATCGGCTATCCTCGTAGCTTAAACGCTCTTCAATGTGTGAACAAGGCGGCGGAGTAAATCATGAGAGCTATATTGATTCTTGTAACGTTGTTATTTTATGCGTCAAGTGCTTTTGCGGCCGATGATTTCGTTTTCGTGAAGGGCGGAAAATTCTTGATGGGGAGTCCTGCTTCAGAGAACTGGAGAAGCGACGACGAATTACAGCATGAAGTTACACTGAATGATTTCTATATTTCTCGTTACGAGGTTACACAGGCTGAATACGAATCGCTCATGCACGATAACCCTTCAACTTTTCCAGGCGCTAATAACCCGGTTGATAATGTTACGTGGCTTGAGGCTGTGAGATTTTGCAACGCTAAGAGCGAATCAGAAGGCTTACCTCCAGTTTACAAGATTGAGGGCAGCAAAGTTACTTGGGATTTATCGGCTGATGGTTACAGACTTCCAACGGAAGCAGAATGGGAATACGCGTGCCGCGCAGGAACTACAACGCCATTTAACCTTGAACACTCAATCGGGGCTGACGAGGCAAATTTTTACGGCCATTACCCGTATGAGATCGAGGAAAATTATTTCTCACAACAGAAACTCTCAACTAAGCCAGGAATTTATCGCGCTGAAACAATAAAAGTAGGCTCATTCACTCCGAACAAACTTGGCCTTTATGACATGCACGGAAACGTAGGCGAATGGTGTTGGGATATTTACGCAGCTTACGACAAAAACGCTAGCACGAATCCAACTGGACCAACTACAGGCACAAGACGAGTCAACAGGGGCGGAGGTTGGAATGATTTTGCAAAGAACATGCGTTCAGCTTACAGGGCAGCCGCACCACAAGAACGTAAGCTCTATAACGTCGGCTTCAGACTTGCAAGAGGCTCAATAGGCACGGGGTTAATCTCTTCACAAGCAACACAGCAAACTTCTCGTGAGGGTAAAAAAATTCTCATTGCCTATTTCACATGGAGCGGAAACACTCAAGGAATAGCCTACGAGATTCATAATCAAACTGGCGCAGATATTTTCGAGATCGTCCCCGAACCAGCGTATTCTGAGAATTACAACAGAGTTTTGCGCGAGGCTCAACGAGATCAACGTAGACAGGCACGACCTAAAATTAAATCACGCGTCAAAAATTTCGATGACTATGACATTATCATGCTTGGCTATCCGAACTGGTGGGCCTCAATCCCAATGCCTATAGCGTCATTTCTCGAGCAATACAACTTCGACGGGAAAATTATCATGCCTTTCTGTTCACATGGCGGCGGACGTTTCGGGCAAACTCTAACAGCTATCGCAAAACTTGCTCCAAAGGCTATAATCACTGAAGGCTTATCCGTTCATTATTCTGGCGGAGGAGCTCTAAAACGTGACGTAACAAAATGGTTGGAAGGTAATTTACGGTAAATGTTAGGCAAAATTTTTGACATCATGTTTTCTTCGGGGTCCCTGCAATATGTGGGGGCCTTTTTCTGGGGAATAGCAAGCGTAATTTTGAGTCCCTGCGGAATTTCTATGTTGCCTCTTGTTATTGGCTACGTTGAGAACACTGACAACCCAACGCGTTCACGAGCATTCAAAGTTTCCTGTGCATTTTGTCTTGGGATAATATTCAACTTCATGCTTGTAGCGTTCATAATGTCAAGTCTAGGAGCATTATTGGGAGGCTATGAAAAATTATTGACGGTCCTTGTTGCTGTAGTGTTCATAGTTATGGGCTTGCACTTAGTCGGAATAATTCACGTGAAAATTTTAGGCCTCGACTCCAGAATCAAAGGCACTGAATCACAAAATCTTCGTGGCGCAATAATCTTGGGAATATTGTCAGGACTCGCGGTCGGACCTTGCAATATAGCTTACGTGAGTCCTGTTTTATCGCTGGCAATGTCGAAAGCGTCTGTCATGATCGTGTTAGCTTATGCGCTTGGTTATTGTTGTGTGCTAATAGCGGCTGGAACGTTTGCGCAACTTTTCTCAAGCTACCTTCAAAGCGAACGAGGCGACAAAATTCTCAAAGTCGTGAACACAATCTGCGGACTTGGATTAATTGCCGGGGGAATATATTGGCTGCTGTAACGTCTAGTATATGCTCCCGAAAAAAGTTTCTTCGTCTTGAACCCGTTCGTTGTAAAAGATTACTTGTCTCACTAATGCCATAGAAGGACCACGCTTAACTTTCTGTTTCATCTCCTCAACAAGCTCCGGTTTACCTTGAAATACAATCTCGACCCGACCGTCCGGCAAATTCTCTACGCTACCGGTTAAGCCGAGTCTTTCTGCTTGTTCGCAAGCCCAATATCTATAGCCAACGTGTTGAACTCTTCCAGCAACAAGTGCGCGAACTCTCACAAAGTCGCTTTTATCCTCGTAGCTCATTTTTTCCATACTCCAGCTTCAATTAATTGTCGTGCAGCAACTTCTCCCCAGTTAACATTGCTCTTAGGGGAGGCAGGACTCGGGTGAAGTATCTTTGCTATAGTTACATCAATATCCACAAGGGCGTCCAAGGCACGATCTTCAGCAAAGTTTCCAATTCCAACGACGTATTCAGGAGCCAGGACTGCGACAACTTTACTCAAGTAAGAGTCACAAATGTTGTACAAGATTTTGCGTTCAGCTTTCTTGAATTTATCGGGCGTGAAGTTCTTTACGTTGCCTTTCTTATCCTTGGCCAAGAACAACAACGGGCAGTAATTCAACACAAAATTTTCAGCAAAGAATTTTTCCGCCGTCCCGTAACGTTTTTGGAACAACCCCCACAATCTTTTGCCGCTAACTTCGCTTTTCTTGCAGTCAAGTCCATTTACCGGGTATTCTTCATGTTCATATTCTGGTCGAGTTATATTTATCTCACGTATGCCCAAAAAATCTTTCACGGCGTTCACCTCTCCAAAAGGCACTCCAGTTTGAGTCATGCCCCACGGCCCCGGATTCATTCCCAGAAATACTACGCGCTTCGTTCCTTCTGCATAACCCAAATATTTTTCAAATCCCTCCCATGCATATCTTAAAGGGTTATACACTCTTATGACTGGCTGCGGAAATTCTAATTGCTCCAATGCGTCACTAAGCTCTTTATAAAAATCTGCTATTCTAATTTTGTTCATGCTACATAGTATAATTCATTCACAAACTACGTGAGGAGGAAAATTGCTGTCCAGTTCATACTCCTATGTTGTTACGGGAGCTAAAACCATAGTTCACGCTGTTGAAGGGGTAAAGAAAGCTGCAGCGTCAATGATAAGGTTTATAGAGGAAAATTCTTTATCAGGAGAGTAAAATTTTAGCGTGTTCTCTTGCTTCTACGAGGTCTGGAGAACCTGACAGCATTCGAGCAATCTCGCTGACTCTCTCTGGACCCGTTATATCTCGTATAAAAGTTTGTCCGTCAATTCTCTGAATCAATATATGCGAATCTCCAAGAGCCGCTATAGAAGCCTCATGAGTAACAAGAATAACCTGACACTTTCGCGATAATTTCTTCAACTGCATTCCAGATAACACAGCCGCTTTTCCACCAAGGCCAGCTTCAACTTCATCAAATACGATTGTAGGAGGCAGCCATTCTTCAGGCAAAGACAACTGCAACGCTAATAACAGCCTGCTTAATTCACCGCCCGAAGCAATTTTTTCAACGCGTCCAGATCTCGTTCCATCACTCAAAATAAATTCAACCGCGTCAGCCCCATTGCGATTTAATTTTTGTAAGCCTGTAAAGTTTATGCTGAAAGTTATTCCGGCCATAGCTAACTCACTTAGAATCATGTTGACCCGTTTTGCTAGTTCATCGGCGACTTCATGGCGGGCGTGTCTTATCTCCATAGCTAACGCGTTGGCTTTCTTCTTATCATTGAGTGAACGTGCTGATAATTCTTCAAGAGTGCTGTAACTTTTCTCAAGCCATTCAAGATCGCTATAAATCTCGTCGCAATAATTCAATAATTCGTTCTCGTCGGGAATGTTACATAAACGTTTTAGCCTCCTTAAAGCTCCAAGCCTGTTTTCAATTTCTTCACGCAGCGTTAAATCGCTATCGTTGTCATCAAATTCCCCGGCCAAGTTCTTCACAGCGTCATAAAGATTTTCAAATGCCCCACGAACTTTTTCGGCGTCGTCATCGTTCATAAATTCGTAAAGCTCTTCAAAACATGTTTCAGCGTTTCCGATCAAGCCATTCTCTGAGAGGCCTCCCGTCAATGCATCAAGAGATTCTTTCGCGCGTTCACGTTTTGAGATTTTGTGAGTGAGGTCTGATAATTGATTCTCAAGTTTGATTTCTAACCCTGACTCGGGCCTGGCGACTTTCACAAGTTCAAAAATTTCCCTAGCGTTTGAGTATTGCCGCTCTATTTCTGTGCGACGTTTCTTTATTGCGCGTAACTCGTTTGTGCTTACTCTGGCTTTGTCGTAGCTTTCTTGGAAGTCGTTAAAAGTTTTCGTTCTGATTTTCTCCGGCAAACACGAGTCCAACATAGCAAGCTGTCTTTCAGGGTCAAGTAACTCAAGCTGGGCAAACTGGCTTTGTATTCTCACGAGTGAATTAACGATCTTTGAGCATTCATTGAGGCCAATATTTTCACCATTAAGTTTTGTGCGTGAACGTCCCGTGTCGAGAATCTCCCGTGTAATTTCAGTATCATTGAATTTAGCTTTGACGGTTCCGCGATTTTCTCCGGCTCTTATGAATTTCCCGCTGCCTCTGCTTCCTGTTAAGAGTTCCAACGCACGGATCACGCTACTTTTTCCTGCGCCGCTCTCTCCCGTTATGACGTTGAAGCCACTTGTGAAAGTTAATTCAGCTTGTTTAATGCCGCCTATGTTGTTGATGAAGAGATTATTAATCACTGTTGAACGCCTTGCCCCAACCCAATTTTTCCCGCACTATGTCAAGAAAGTTTTTGCCCGGTAAATTTATCGTACGAATTTTTTTTGTGCGCGAGAGTCTTATTTCGATTCTGTCATTTGGGAATAATTCGTAAGCTACTTGGCCATCTTGAGTAAGCATTAAATCCCGTGAAGCACCTCGGGGAATCAAAGTTATCTGGTCAGACTCAGAAGCAACTATCGGTCTTGAATACAACGTGTGAGCACATAAAGGAGCCAACAATAAAGCGTCCATGTTGGGGGGAATTATCGGGCCTCCAGCTGAAAGCGCATAAGCAGTTGAGCCTGTTGGTGAAGAGATAATGACTCCATCAGCAGGTAACACACAGAAGAATTGATCGTTGAATAAAATTTCAATCTGCAACAATCTCGCTATAGCGTTCGTGCTTAACACAATGTCATTCAGAGCATAAAGCCTATGTAATTGCGTATCGTCGTGATAAAGAACACTGCGTAAGACTCTGCGCTCAAATATTTCGAAGTTATCGTTGATGATATTTTCAAGGTCGCGTTCAATTTCGTCTGGTCTGCTAGGTGCAAGAAAGCCAAGGTGGCCAAGATTTATTCCATGCAAAATTATATCCGTACCCATTACGTAACGAGCTGCACGTAAAAAAGTTCCGTCCCCTCCAACCACAAGAGCAAGTTGTACAGTTTTCAGCCATTGTTCGTCGTCAAGTCCTGCTGTTGTTAATGCGCTGGCTTCCTGATGAGGTAACAAGAACTCGCAGTGATTATCTTTTCCCCAATCCAACAACTTCTTGGCCATAGTCATAGCTTCTGGCTTACGTAGATTTACAATCATTCCTAAGTTTTTCATGGTGAGAATTATACCCTGAAACATTGTGGTAAAATAGGGACAACGTTGAGGGGTGTTATCCCTATTCGAAGAAAAGTACTACTCTCGGCCTAGCCGAAAAGTCTATCCCAAAGTTGTATTGCTGTAAGGACAAAACTCATCAACCAAGAGAGAACAGTGAGCAAGAAGGCTACTATGCGGAGTAGTCTCCTTGCCTTTTTCTTCTGGGATCTGCGTTGATATTTTCTCAAGATCAATCACCAGATTTCTACAGGTGGACTACCCGCTCGAGACGTCCCTGTTCCCGTCTCCGGGCCCCTCATAGTTGCTATTATATCAAAACTCTTTGTACAACATGCTCCCTTGAATGCCTTTGTTATTCTGATACTTTCCCTTTGTGTAACGTTCGTAAGGTTGCGTTATTGTGTGATAATAAATCTGCGCTATTTGAACTCCCGCGTAAATTCTCACAGGTTGCACACAGAATAATTCCAGCGTCCAATATCCAGCGAACCCAACGTCCCCAAATCCCGCCGTAACATGAATACAAATTCCAAGACGACCGATTGATGACCTACCCTCTAACATTGGGATATAGCCTTCTGTCTTTGTGTATTCGCTCGTGCGTCCTAGATATAATTTCCCCGGCGTCAACACCAAGCCCTCTGGAGGTATCAAAATTTTTTGAGTATCGTTTTTTGTGCGCATGTCTAATATTTCGTTAGTGTAAGTTAATAACTCATTGTGTAACGATAAATTGTAACTGTTGGGATTTAATCTTGCTTCGTCAAATGGTTCGATAATAATTTCTTGGCCAATGTGCTTCTTGATTTCTAGTCCTGAAAGTATCACGTTATTCTCTCCTTTGAAGTGGTTAAGTTATAATAGTCGCAAATTCACACGAAAGGCAAAACTTTTCAGATTATGACAAATAAACTTAGCAACATTAGGGAAGTAAAGCAGCTCCCCAAAAACTCAGAGTTTAGCATATTGTGCGTTATAACGAAATTAACAAGACGTTTAGATCGTAATGATAACCCGTTCTGGGATATAACTGTCGCTGATGCTACAGGAGATATGGAAGGCAAAGCATGGTATAACGCTTCATGGTTCAATCATCAAGCCGGCGATAGATTCCCCATTGACCCTGATAACTGTGGTTTTCCTCTTGAGACTCTCTCGTTCGGTATAGTTGGAACAATAGCTGACTACAAAGGACAAGTTCAATATACATTCAATGAGCTTTATGTTCTGGATCAAAATAAATATCCTCCTCAAAAGTTTGCACGTCGCTCTCCAGTTCAACAAGAATTTCTCGAAAGTACATTCAAAGATTTAGTCAACGAGATTTCCTACAAACCTCTGCAAAATTTCGTAAATGCCGTTTTCTTCAAGCATAATTTGTGGGAACAATACAAAGTGTGGCCCGCAGCCATTAGCATTCATCACGCATATGCCGGAGGACTTCTTGAACATTCTATATCAGTAGCTATAGGGGCTAGAGATATGGCAAAGCATTATGACGCGTTCAAAGT
>CAJOGG010000053.1 GCA_905234205.1 uncultured Synergistales bacterium
GGATTGGCTTGTTCATCAATGAATATCCCCGCGCCTTGATTGCTTCTGTTGTCGGAGATTGTGCTCTTCTCTATCAGTGCGTTTCCTGCTTTAACATAGATACCGCCGCCGCTGACGTTTTTGAGGGTTGTGCTTTCGTTTTCGTTGTCAGATATTCGGCAGTTCGTGATTATAGGGTTGCCTGATTCGATATAGATACCTGCGCCATCATTTTCTCCGCTTTTGTTTTCCTTGATTGTACAGTTCGCGATTGTTGGTGCTATGCCTTCGCCACCGATGTAAACGCCTGCGCCAATATCATTGCTCCCTCCTGTAATGATAAAGCCATCAATCAATGAGCTTGTGTTAATGGTTACAACTCTGTTTGCGGCCGATGTAATTTTATCAAGGCTTGTCGTAGTGAGTTCAGCAAATTGACGATCCGAAATTGAAGCTTCGTCACCGTTAAATCCGCCGTATAGATAAAGAACTTTTGATGATAATGTTAATGGTGAAGGTAATCTGAAATCCCCGCTAGAAATATAAACTGTATCGCCGGAGATTGGAGTGTTTTTGATGAAGTCTGTTAGAGTTGATTCGGTACCTGATCTAGCATTGCTCCAATTACTTAGATCGAACCCCCCCCCGCGACTCCATAGTAAAGAATCGCATCATTAAGGGCTGTGCTTTTTTTCACGACATACCACGAAGAAGCCGCCAGTGCCGGTAATGCCGATAAAACCATGAGCGCAACTAATAAACTACAAGTGAGAAGTTTACGAGGTCTTTTCATTTTTATCATTTCCTTTCCCTTTGGAATATGCCTATTATATAATATTCTTCACAATGAATATACTAAACCCAAAACAAATTGAAAACGAGAGCATGAGAATTATATCGGACATTATTGGCGATTACATAGGCCCGGCGGAAAATTTGCCCATCATAAAACGAGTCATTCATGCAACGGCAGATTTTGATTTTCTCAACACGTTGTATTTCTCGGATAATGCTGTTAATAAAGCTCGTGAAACCCTCAAAAATGGCGCGGATATAGTTACAGATACACTCATGCTTTCTGCTGGAATAAGCAAGAATTACGGCGTGAAGATTCATTGTTACGTCGCTGATGATGATGTTAAGGAAGAAGCACAGGCTCGCAACACAACCCGCTCAATCATAAATATTGAACATGCTGCAAAAAATTTTTCCACTGCCATTTACGCTATAGGTAACGCCCCAACAGCTTTGATAAGACTCTGCGAATTAATCCGTGAAGGTAAAGCAAACCCGGCACTTGTTATCGGAGTCCCCGTAGGATTCGTGAACGTCATTGAGGCCAAGAACATGTTAGCGGCACTTGAGACTGATACGCCACGAATTATTGCTCATGGTCGCAAGGGAGGCACTACTGTAGCTTGTGCAATAATCAACGCGCTTTTATATGCGTGAGGGCTTTACGACTGGAACATGTGCTGCGGGAGCTGCTAAGGCGTCGGCGATATTCATAACTTCGGGAGAAATTATTAACCAAGTATGCGTGAAAAATCTTGATGGCCGGGAATTTGTTCTGAAAACTTTTCGTGAGAGTCAAAACTTTTTTGGCGTTATTAAAGACTCTGGCGATGATAGAGCAGATATTACTAACGGCGTGAAAGTCTTGGCTCAAGTCGAAATTCTTGACGGTGAAGGCGAAATTGAGTTTGTTGCTGGTGAAGGCGTAGGCACTGTAACGTTACCTGGGCTGAAAGTTGGAGTCGGTGAGCCTGCTATAAATCCTGTGCCGCGAAAAATGATCGAGCTTGCTGTACGTGAAGTTATCCCCCGAAAATCTTTATGCGTTACCGTTTCGATTCCTGGTGGCCGGGAATTAGCTTTAAAGACTTTTAACCCACGTTTGGGAATTGTAGGTGGCTTATCAATTCTTGGGACGTCTGGAGTAGTTAAGCCCATGAATGAGAAAGCATTGTTGGATTCATTGAGCCTTGAATTAAGCATGATAGCGTCGTTGGGATTCAGAAAGCTTTACATAACGTTCGCTAATTCCGGGGAGAAAGCTCTACGCAAAATCTTTCACGTTGCCTCAAAAAATGTAATTCAATGCGGAAATTATATAGGCCATGTACTTGACGAAGCAGCAAGATTAAATTTTGAACACGTCATCATAGTTGGACACCCGGGAAAATTATTGAAGGTCGCGGCAGGAAATTTCAATACTCACAGCAAAATCTCCGACGGAAGACTCGAAGCACTCTGTACACACTTGGCATTAATGAACGCCCCACGGGAATTTATCGCGCAAATCTTTCACACAAACACCACCAACGAAGCAATAGCATTAATTCGTGAACAAGGATTTAATAACGTGTGGGATAATATCGCGGGAATTATTTCGCAAAAATGTATTCAGAGATGTAAAAGCTTGAAAGTTGACGCAGTATTTATTGATTCGGAGGGAAATTTATTGTGATAACGATCGCAGGAGCCGGGACAGGTTCAGACTCTCACTTAACACCGGAAGTTAAGGACGCTATAAATGATTCTGACGTGATATTTGCCTCGTCGCGCTTTCAGAACTTAATCCCAAGCCATAAAACTTTTCACGCACTCACGAATTTTTCTCAAGCCTTCGATTTAATTGCCTCAATGAGAGATTCGCGTGTATTGATTCTAGTTTCAGGAGACCCGGGAATTTACAGCCTATTGCCTCTTGTTAAAAAACGCTTTCCCCACGAAAAAATTAACGTGTTGCCAGGCATAAGTTCATTACAGATTATATGCGCTCATGCTGGCGAAAAATGGAACGAAGCGAAAATCTTATCAGGCCACGGACGAGAATTAAGCCCCGGAAAATTCTTAAATGCCGTTGAACGTAATCGAGTCACGATATTATTCTGCGATAAAGTTATTTCTCCTAAATGGGCTTGCGAAAAACTAGCTGAACTTGTCGGAAATATTGAGGTGGTTATCGGGGAGAACTTGGGAAGCTCTGATGAACGAATATTAACAGGAAGGCCGGAAGAGTTTATTGCTCGTGAGTTTTCAGAGTTATCAATCATGCTCATAAAGAACAATAATTTGTACAAGCCTCATAATTTACGCGACAAAGATTTTCACAGGCTCGATAAAATCGTAATGACTAACGAGAACGTCCGCGCGGTTATTCTCTCAAAACTTGGCCTTGATAACGAGTCAATATTATGGGACGTTGGAGCAGGTACAGGATCAGTGAGCATTGAGGCCGCAAATTTTTATCCCGATTGTGAGATTCACGCAATAGAACATAAACCCGAAGCCGCTAAATTAATTTCACTTAACGCCGCAAAATTTCACGTTCACAACATAAATATTTACAACGATAGGGCTATGAATTTGCTTGAGACTCTTCCGAAGCCTTCACATGTTTTTATCGGGGGCAGTGACGGAGAACTGACAGGGATTCTAAATTACTTGGCCGGCCTTGAGAATAATATACGAGTTGTAGTTGCTTGTGTTACGCTGGAAAATTTCAACGCTGCTTATGAATTTATGAAGGATATGAAAGATTTTGAGGTCGTACAAATTTCCGTTACGTCGTCTAAATCTCTGAAGCCTGAACTTACTTTGATGAGTGCGAATAATCCCGTGATGATTATAAGTTGTGAAATGGTGCGGAGGAGGGGACTTGAACCCCTATGTCATAGACACTAGATCCTAAGTCTAGCGCGTCTACCAATTCCGCCACCCCCGCAAGTGTGCCCGTATATTTTAGCACACATGATATTTTACTAGAATAACCCTGATATTCTCCCGTCCGCGTCAACGTCGATATTCAAAGCCGCAGGTTTCTTAGGAAGGCCGGGCATCGTCATAATCTCACCCGTAACAGCAACGATAAAGCCAGCTCCCGCAGATAGCCTCACTTCTCTAACTGTAATTCTAAAATTTTCAGGTCGTCCGATTTTTGTCGGGTCATCAGATAACGAATATTGAGTCTTGGCCATACACACGAGCAAATTATCTTTTCCAAGTTCGTGAATCTGTTGCAAAGTTTTCTCCGCTTGTGGTGTGAAGTCAACTCCGTCAGCTCCATAAATTTCCCGTGCTATAGCGTTCATTTTCTCCTTGGGCGTTAAATTCTCGTCGTAGATAAATTTGAAGTCAGACTCTTTCTCGCAAGCCTCAACAACTTTTCGCGCAAGCTCCTGACCACCTTCGCCGCCCTTAGCCCAAACTTCAGACAATGCAAACGACGCTCCAAGCTCCTCACATTTTTTAGCAACGAGATTCAATTCTGCTTCAGTATCAAGTGGGAATCTATTAATCGCTACGACAACAGGAAGACCATATTTCTGAATGTTCTCAATGTGTTTTAGTAAATTGGGTATTCCCTTTTCTAACGCCGCTAAATCTTCCGTGCCTAATTCGTTCTTCGCTCGTCCTCCGTGCATTTTTAGAGCTCTCACAGTAGCAACTACGACAACAGCATCAGGTTTCAAGCCCGCGACTCTGCATTTGATGTCAAGAAATTTTTCCGCGCCCAAGTCAGCACCGAAGCCAGCTTCAGTAACGAGATAATCAGCACATTTTAGGCCAAGTCTAGTAGCTTGAATACTGTTACAGCCGTGAGCGATATTAGCAAATGGGCCTCCGTGAATAAATGCCGGGTTGCCTTCAAGAGTCTGAACGAGGTTAGGCTTGATTGCGTCCTTCAATAATGCAGCCATTGCCCCGGAAGCTCCTATATCGTCAGCCGTTACAGGTTTGTTATCGTAAGTGTAAGCCAGCACCATGCGCCCGAGCCTTGCCTTCAAGTCCATTAAATCCATTGACAAGCACAATATAGCCATGACTTCAGACGCAACTGTAATATCAAAGCCCGATTCACGCGGTACACCGTTAGTTCTTCCGCCGAGTCCTATCACTATATTACGCAAAGCACGTTCATTTAGATCCATTGCACGCCTAAAAACTACACGACGAGGATCAATGTTTAACTCGTTGCCCTGTTGAATATGATTATCAAGCATAGCCGCGCATAAGTTGTGAGCAGTTGTTATCGCGTGTAAATCACCTGTGAAGTGTAAATTAATATCCTCCATTGGGATAACTTGAGCATAACCGCCGCCAGCAGCCCCGCCCTTGAGTCCGAAACTTGGCCCTAGTGATGGTTCACGCAAAGCTACAGCAGCATTCTTGCCGATTTTATTCAAGCCATCAACAAGTCCGACGCTCGTAGTAGTTTTTCCTTCGCCCGCAGGTGTTGGAGTTATTGCCGTAACTAGAATCAATTTCCCGTCCGGTTTAGCTTGTAAACTTTTGAGAACTCGCGGTGAGATTTTCGCCTTGTATTTCCCGTAAAGCTCTAAATCGTCCTCGTTGATACCCAAACGTTTTGCAACATCAACTATATTTCGCGGCTGTGTTGCCTGTGCTATCTCTATATCCGTCTTCAAATTCGTAAATGCCTCCTATATTAATAATGCGCTAAAAATTGCCTTGTACGTTCCTTCTTAGGGTTAGCGAATAATTCTTTAGGTTCGCCCTGTTCGCAGATTTCCCCGCCGTCCATAAAGATTACATGACTTGCAACGTCGCGCGCAAATTCCATTTCGTGAGTCACGATTATCATAGTCATATTTGATTCAGAAAGTTTGCGTATGACCTTCAAGACTTCGCCGGTTAATTCGGGGTCAAGTGCGCTTGTCGGTTCGTCAAAGCATAGTATATCAGGCTGCAATATTAACGCTCGGGCAATAGCGACTCTTTGCTGCTGGCCTCCTGATAATTGATGCGGGTAATTGTTCATTCTGTCAGCGAGTCCGATCTGCTCGAATAATTCTTTAGCGCGTCCTTCAAGATTATTTTTGCCTGTTAATTTTGGAGCAAGCAAAACATTTTCCAGAGCAGTATATTGTGGAAAGAGATTGAACGATTGAAACACTAACCCAAAATGTAAACGCTTTTGACGAATTTGTGACTCGCTCTTTGTTGTAGGGTCAGCACTGTTGAATAAAGTTTCACCCTTAACGATAATTTCGCCGGCGTCAGGAGTCTCAAGAAAGTTCAAGCAACGTAATAAAGTTGTCTTGCCGCTACCTGAAGAGCCTATGATAGATAACACTTGCCCTTCTTCCAACGAGAAATCTATACCCTTGAGGACTTCTATATTGCCAAAACTTTTGCGTATGTTCTTAACTTCAAGAATAGCCATGTTAATTTACCTGAAATAATCTAATTTTCTCTCAAACCATGCAAGCATCACTGTAACTATGCCATTGAAGACCAAATAATAAAACGCTGTGAAGAACAACGGCCATATAGCCCCCGAAATTCCGTGAGAGCCCTTCATGAATGCTTGACCAGCCCATATAACTTCCTGTAACGCTATGATTCTCGCCAATGCTGTATCTTTTACGAGAGTGATAATCTCGTTTGAGATAGGCGGGACAATTCGCTTTATCATCTGCAACAACGTTACGTGCGTAAAAATTTGCCACTTAGTCATTCCCAAAACTAACCCGGCTTCTTGTTGACCAACTGGCACGCTTTGAATCCCTCCGCGATAAATTTCAGAGAAGTAGCACGAATAATTTATTATGAACGCTATCGAAGCAGCGAGAAAACGCCCCGACTCTCCGCCTCCCCATATAGGCTTATGAAGCACTAAACCGGGGAAATAGTAAACTATCAAAAGCTGAATCATCAAAGGCGTTCCACGAATTATCCAGATTATGAATTTTGTTACGAAGCTTATGAGCCTGATTCTTGAGAGTGAGCCGAACGCTATCAACAACCCCAACGGAAACGCTCCTAGCAATGTTATCGAGAATAATTTCAGAGTCTGAACGAATCCTTCATTAAGCGCGTTAATAACGATCGGCAACTGTCGCAAAATCAGTTCCATTTGTAGAAAGCTCCCGTGATTATTTCTTGATTAATGCGGCCTGAATCTTATACTGCTCTGCTAATTTCTCAATTGCTCCTGTAGCGTATCCAGCGTCAAAGAATTTGTTAAGCACCTCGGCCAAGTCTGAACCTTTTCTGAATCCTACGCCGTACTCTTCGATATTGAGTCCGATTGTGTAAGTGAGATTCTCGTAGCCAGTTCCCGGGCCTACCATTGCAGCAGCCATTAACGAGTCAATGATAGCAGCGTTTGAACTTCCCGAAGCAACTTCCATCAAAGCCGACGCCTGATCCTGAACTTCTACAGTTTTGAGACCTTGTGATTTTGCCTGTTCGTCTCCTGCGCTCCCGTGCTCAACTGCGAAAGTTATACCTCTCTGCTTGATGCTCTCCATGTTCTGGAACTTATCAGCTTCACTTACTGGCACTACGATTATTTGAGCATTATTGCAATAAGGCTTTGAGCATTCCATTGAAGATAACACTTCGGCTGTCAATGTCATTCCGTTCCATACGCAGTCAATATTTTTGCCGTTGAGCTCAAGAATTTTGTTGTTCCATTCGATCTCCTGAAACTCTACTTTCACGCCGAGACTCTCTGCAAAAGCCTTCGCTAAATCTGCATCAAAGCCGATCCATTCGCCAGCTTCATTCTTGTAGTCCATTGGCTGAAAATCCGTGATACCGACAACAAGAACGCCTTTAGCTTTCACGTACTCCGAGTCGCTTTCTGCAAACGCACAGCCACACATAGCTACTACCAACATCAACACTAATAACGCTTTCTTCATGATAAAAATTTCTCCTGTCAAAAAGTTTATGCCACACTTTAGCGTGTTAAAGCGGTAAAATTTTATATGAGATTCTTATCGAATGCAAACTAGCAGCAAATAGCCTTCACGTAAATAAATTTCCGCGTCAACTTCTGGGCTTGATACTTCGTTGCTTATTCCGTATTGAAATTCTGGTTGTATCTCTGCGTTATTGAGATTATATTTTGCGCCGGTAATATCAATTCCACGAGCTACGCCAGA
>CAJOGG010000054.1 GCA_905234205.1 uncultured Synergistales bacterium
CGCAAGAAAAAAGCTGAACAGGCACGTGAAGAGGAGGAGAGCAGAAAACCTCATCACCCATACATACTCAAAGGGGCAAAAATGTGTGCGGCATTGCTTATTACGTTGGGACTTGCGTGCTTGGCCTTATGGTTTATTCAGCGTTGGACACCCGACAAAATTAATGAACGTGCGCAAAATTTATACGAGCAAAGAAATTATGACGAGGCCATGAATTTATTTCAGGAAGGCTATAAACGTTACCCGAATGTGTTGACGTTCTTAACGGGATTGGCTCAAAGTGCGGAGAAGGCCGGGCATGTTCAGACAGCTAAGGCAGCTTGGAATGAATACATACACTTTTTGCCGGAAAAAGACACTGAAAGCAAGCGACACGCTCAAGACGAACTAAAACGCTTATCGCCTGATATTGAACCAGAACCAGAGCCAAAAACTCCAGAGCCTGAAACCAAGAATGAATCTCACGATATTGAACTTCAATTGCCAAGTAAACCTCCAGTTGTGCCTGTAACGTTTGATGAATTTTTGACGGAAGCCAACAAAGCTTTTAACCTTGGTATGTACAACGTGGCTATAATATATTTTTTCCGGGCTATGGAACTCAATGGCAGCGATATAAGAGCTTACATAGGTCTTGCAGAATCTTTTAGGCTTAAGGGAATGAGATTCGATTCGATGCGTATAGTTATAGAGGCAAGGAAAAAATTTAGACATAATACGACTATTGAGACAATCGCAAAATTTCTTGAGGGGGAAAATTAAATGAGTATTGTATCAACAGCAAACGAGATTATCGGAAACGACGTAGTGAAGGCATTGACGCGCAGAGGCTTTGAGGCTGAATACGTAGCTACAAGTTCAGAAGCACTGAAACGCATTCTTGAGATCATTCCGGAAAATGCAAGCGTGGGTATTCCAGGGACTGTTACTGTACGTGACATAGGAGCACTTGACGCACTGAAGGAACGCGGAAATATTATCTATCAACATTGGGGGCCAATGACTTCAGAAGAAAGACGCGAGGCAAGATTCAAGGAGAATGAAGCAGACGTTTTCTTGACGAGTGCAAATGCAATCACACGTGACGGCGAAATCATCAACATTGATGGAACTGGTAACAGAGTCGCGGGTATGGCTTGGGGAAATGGTCTAGTGCTGTTTGTGGTAGGGATAAATAAACTTGCCTTTGACTTAACCGACGGGATCAAGCGTGCTAAATCTGCAACAATTCCCAACGCTATCAGGCAGAACGAGCAAACAGCTTGTGTGAAGGCCGGTCATTGTGTAAATTGTCACGACGAAGCAAGCATGTGCAGGGCGATTTTGATTCTTGCTCAAGCGGTTAAGGGTCGAAAGTATCACGTAATCATAGTAGGAGAAAATTTAGGTTATTAACAATTAATTCGAGGTGTAAAAATTTTTTATGGAAAACAGAGACAAAATAGTAGTGTTGCTAGCAGGTGGACGAATAGTTCAGCGTCATGAATCCCACGACACTCCAGAACTTACCGAAGAAGAACTATACGCGCTTTTACCAGAAGACTTAAAATCCCACGTAGTGTTTCAGAAATGGAGCAGTCAACCCGTATCGAATTACACCCTGGGAATGTGCGGCGACCTCATCAGCATGGTGACAAGTTTTGTTCATGATAATGGAGCAAGAGGCGTTGTAGTAACATGCGGCGTTCAGGCGTTGGCAGAGCTTGCTTATTTTGCTGACCTAGTTTGGGATTTGAATCCGCCATTGATTTTCACGGGCTCAATCTTCAACGCAGGAGCTACGAACAGTGAGACAAGTTTACGCTTAACTCAATCAATCAGAGCTGCACTATCGGGCGCTTGTACGGGTAAAGGGGCGTTAATCTGCATTCAGGATTCAATTTATGCGCCGGCAGACGTTTTGAGAATCTCAAATTTCAATCGTTCAGGCTTGCTTGCGTTCCCTCAATCTCCGTTGGGAGTCTTCTCACAACCTTCAGGAAGCTATATTTCGTTGCGTTTTCCTAGACACAGATACACACAGAAAATTTTGATGCCTTTGCCTCGTAATATACCGGTGTTGAATGCTGCGTTAGGCGACAATGATTTATTGCTCCGGGCGTTGCTCGATAAACGCTATGAAGAACTTGACGGCCTCATAATTTCCGGGCTTGGTGATGGTGATGTGCCTTCGTTGTGGGTGCCGTTGCTGCGAAAAATTGTAAGGTCAGATATTCCGGTGGTATTGACTGCGCGTTATCCTGGAGGAATTGTTCAGGCCACGGAGAACTACGAGGGTAGCGCGTCGCAGTTGTTGGAAATGGGATTAATCGGCGGAGGAATGCTCACGGCTTATCAGGCTAGAATAAAACTTGCTGTAGGGTTAGCTGCTAATCTCAAGGGACAAGCCTTGGCCGAGTTCATAGCGAAATAAAATGGCTGGAATAGTTGCAATAATAGGACGCCCGAACGCCGGGAAATCTTCACTCTTCAATCGCTTAACCGACTCAAAAGATGCAATAGTTGACGATATGCCAGGAGTGACTCGCGATAGACTTTATGGTGAAGTTGAATACAGGGGCAGAAATTTTTACGTTATTGACACCGGAGGAATTTTCGGAGAAGACACAGCCTTCAGCACAGGCATAAAAGCTCACGTTGATGAAGCAGTCAAGGAAAGCGACGTGATTATATTCTTGGTTGATGGTCATGACGGTGTTACAAGCTCTGATGAAGAGATCGCCGACTTTATACGCAAGGCCTCGGGAAATGTTAAGCCGGTCATAGTTGCAGTGAACAAGCTCGACGATCCCAAACATGACGATTTCGCGAATGATGCTTACGTTTTAGGCTTTGAGGAGGTTATCCCTGTCAGTGCTTTGCATAAACGCGGGCTTGATGAATTGCTTGACGTTGTTGTGAAATATTTGCCGCCTGATGAATTTGACGATGAAGAACATGAAGACGAAATAAGACTCGTAATTGCCGGTAAACCCAACGTGGGAAAATCTTCACTCCTGAATAAAATCACTAACTCGCAACGTTCACTTGTTAGTCCCATAGCTGGAACGACCCGTGATCCCGTAGACATGAACATAAACATTGACGGCCAAGACTTCAAGATTATAGACACAGCAGGATTACGACGACGCGCAAAATTTGACGGCGATTTAGAATATTATTCGTTCGTGAGGACTTTAGCGGCTGTTGATAGATCTGACGTGGCATTGTTGCTCATGGACGCTAGGGAACCCTGTACGGATCAGGACAAGAGAATCGCTGCACATGTTGCTCAAAAAGGTAAAGGCTTGATAATCGTGTTGAACAAGTGGGACCTGGTTGGAGGCGATGGGAATAAAGCTGATAAGTTGCGACAAAAGATTCGCGACGATATGCCGTTCTTGAGTTATGCTCCGGTTATATTTGCTAGCGCGTTAAGTGGTCGTGGCCTTGAGAAAATCATTCAAACAGTCTTGACCGTGAACGAGAACCGCAAAAAACGAATCCCGACGAATTTACTAAACAGGCTTATGCGTGACGTATTAGCTTTTGATCGTTTGCCATCAGACAGAAAAGGACGAGCCTTGAAAGTTTATTACTGCTCACAAGCTGATGCACTCCCGCCAACGTTTATATTTTTCGTGAACAAGCCAGAACTGGTTAATACGTCGTTTGAGAATCACGTGAAGAATAAATTACGCGAACTTGAAGATTTTACCGGCACACCCATAAGAACATTTTGGAGAGGAAAGGAGAAAGATAACGAACGATGAAGAAAGTAGCAATTACGATTTTACTTCTGTTAGTGAGTGTTTCGGCCTCATATGCTCAAAGCACAGTAACGCTTGCAGAATTAAACGGTACTGTCGGGGTACAAATGGAGGAATTTGTTAAACAAGTTATTCACGATTCAGAGAGCAAGAATGACTCGTTGATAATCTTTCAGCTTGATACACCTGGTGGACTCGTTGAGGCAATGCGGGGAATAGTTCAGGCGATATTGTCGTCTAAAGTCCCTGTTGCTATGTGGGTACCACCAGGAGGAAGGGCAGCTAGCGCGGGAGCGTTTATCGTTCAGGCTTCACATGTTGCAGCAATGGCTCCAGGTACGAATATCGGCGCGGCTCACCCTGTTGTTGCGTCGGGCGAGGACATCAGCAAAGAAAGCGACATGAACGCGAAAATCATGAATGACTTGAAAGCACAAATGCGTTCGGTTGTACAGTTAAGGGGCCGTAATCAAGATATAGCCGAGAAAATGATCGAGAAGAGTATCTCACTGACAGCTACAGAAGCTTTGAAGGCTCATGCGATTGATGTAGTTGTGAGTGATGTAAGCGCATTGATAAAAGCAACTTCAGGACGACGAGTAAGACTCGCTTCAGGATTCGTGAACATAAAGCTTGACAATGAAGTGAAAGTTACGAAAGCTTCAATGTCATTCAGTGAACAGATAATTCAATTCGTCTCGGATCCTCAAATAGCTTACCTGTTAATCTCTGCTGGAATAATGGCAATATTCTTTGAGGTAATAACCCCGGGCGGTTTTATCTTGGGTACTGTCGGAGGCGTTATGCTGGTGCTTGGGTCAATAGGCTTGAAGATGTTGCCGTTTAATTGGGCCGGTATAGTGTTAATTGTCGCTGGCTTAATCGTCATGGCCATAGACTTAATCGCCGGAACAATGGGAGTATTAACTCTCGTAGGGTTGCCTGTGTTTTGTCTAGGCGGGATATTTTTGTTCAGAGTCCCGGGCGGGGAAATGTTGCAAATTTCGTTATCATTCATAATAGGAATAGCTATAGCCTTAGGATTGTGCTTTGTGTTCGTGGCGTATCTGGTGCTAAAGGGATTTCGTCGCAAAGTCTCAACAGGTCAGCAAGGCATGATCGGGCTTGAAGTTGAAGTCATCACGAGCTTAATCGAAGGAGAACCCGGCCAAGTTATGTGTCACGGAGAAATCTGGAAAGCAAAAACAGAGCCTGACGCAGGAAATATCTTACGAGGCTCCATAGGAAGAGTAAAAGCTATTGACGGAATGACGTTGATAATCGAAAACTCCTAAAACTTTTCAGCAATATCTTTCGCGCTAGGTGGGCAGCCTCTTACGCAGATAGTAGCATTCATACAACAGTTCCCGATCCCTAATGAGACACCGGGAATTTTTTTGTCCCTCCAACCTTGGCCGATGAAAATATTTTTGCTCAAGCCTTTATTATTCACGTACAAAGCTCTCACAAGTGAAGCATAGCAAGCCGAACACGCCGAGTCCTCGTGTACGTTGTGAATCAAATTTGCTACCGTGCCTGAAGGCTTCGAATAATTTCCTGCGTTCTTGGGTTCGTTGAGGTTGATAATATCTTCGTGTTTGTAATTCGTGCTGCCTGCTCCCCATTTCTCCGCAAGCTTTATATAAGCTACCTGATTTAATTCCAGTCCCATTAATTCGCAGCCGTATGCGTCAATCATAACAGGGTCGGTCCCCAAATACATTCGATTAGTCTGCACTGGGTTACCTCCTTCTTCAAAGTCAAGATCTCCGCAAATACTATCAACGATGATTAATCTAGGTGTTAGCACTGAACCAAGAGCCGCTATAGGTTTTGTGAGACCAAGTGAATGAAATCGTCGCTTCTCTCTATCCGGTAAGCAGCCTTTGAGATTTTTTAGCGCACAAGTCATTACGGTTTGACAATGGCCTTTGAGTACAGGAAGGTCAACTAATAAGCCAGCGTCAAGAGCTTTACAGCAAATTTCTATCGGGCCAATCTGTGTACTGACCGCACGAGTCTTATCGCGTTTGAGATCGTAAAATGGCACGTTGTATCTCTCACACACTTCATCATAGCCCGCGCGTTTCATTGCCCTCATGGTATCAGCCGCTACCCAACTCCCTTCTATGACGCTTATATCTCTGATGCCGTTCTCCCTGAAATATTCTATGCAGCCGCTTAAGACTCCGGGGTGTGTGGTTGCTCCGTTCTCTGGTGTGCCAGCTACAACAAGGTTCGGTTTCAAAGCTACGTTGCTTCCAGGTCGTACAAGTGAAATAGCGTTTGAGGCCCTCAATAAATTTTTTGTCATTGTATGTGCGTCAGTGCCGTAAATGTTAAATATCTTGCTCAAAGTTTCTTTGCTCCTTTATAATTCATGCGTTTAGTAAATTCTACAATATCAGGTGATAATTTTATGAGGCAACAAAAATTTTTCGCAGGCGTGATAATTGCGTTAGTGGTCGCGTTACTTATATCGTTCGATGGATTTTATACCGTCGGTGAACAAGAGCAGGCTGTTATAACAATGTTCGGCAATATCGTTCGCACTGATACGGCCGGATTATATTTCAAGTTACCATTTTTGCAGCAAGTTCACATTGTCGACATGACCACGCACGGAACAGGCATTGGCTACGAGACCGATAAATCATTTCGCAACGTCGTCAAGGAAGATGAAAGCGTCATGATTACCTCGGACTTCAATTTCGTGAACATTGATTTCTATCTTGAATACAAAGTCTCTGATCCAGTTGCTTATCTCTACAACTCCGACAATCCCGAAAACATTCTCAAGAACATGCTGCTCTCTTGCATTCGTGGAACTGTTGCGGATTATCCTGTTGATGAAGTCATAACGACCGGAAAAAATCAAATTCAAGTTGCAGTGCGTGAGAAGCTCACAGAAATGTTACAGAAGAGCAATATTGGCCTTCAATGCGTGAACTTGACCGTGCAGGACGCTGAACCACCGACCGAGAAAATCATTCAGGCATTCAAGGAAGTTGAGACAGCCCGCCAAGCTCGCGAGACAATGATCAACAGTGCCAAAAAATATCAATCGGAACAATTACCTAAAGCCGACGCCGAAGCAGACCAGATCATACAGAAAGCTGAAGCCGTAAAATCCTCGCGTATCTCTGAAGCTAACGGACAGGCCGCAAGATTCATCAACATGTACGACGAGTACAAAGCCTACCCGTTAATCACTAAGCAGCGTTTGTTTTACGAGACACTTGAAGAGATTTTGCCGAACGCAAAAGTTATAATCACTGATGGTCAAACAGAAAATTTGATGCCGCTTGAGAAGTTTTAGAGTATAATTACGTATAGTTAGTTTTACTTAAATCAAAATCTAAGTTAAAGAAGGTTGCATAAATTGTGGAAATTAGATACGTTCATAAAACCGAAGCTTACCATTAAAAAATTTATTTTTGCAATACTATTTTTACTGTTGATTCATTCAGAGCTATACGCAGCGGCATTAGCACCCTCGGCTGGAGGTCAAATCGGTAATGTTATCGGAGCTCAAGGTGGAATTTTTGGTGGCGCAGAAATTTCCGGAGGTGACACTGGCGGGACATCAGCTACGGGGCCTTGGCAGGTTGGCTCTGTGGGTTTTGACTCCAACATCGGCACTACGCAGCAACAATTCGGCGAGACTCTTTTCTCCGAACAAAATTTCAATCAACAAAATCAGGATACAGGGACAGCCGTTGACCAGGCTTCAGCGACCGACACAATGATTAACGCTGATACAAACGCAGAAGCGGATCTGTCGCCGGAGGATATTAACAGGTATCTTGATGACATTCTAAGGAATGGAGTAGCTAGTAGTGGCGCGTTAGGTATGTTATTCCGGAGATTGCCGCGTTATGGAATGTCGTTCTTCTCTAGGCCACCCTCAACTTATGCCCCTATGGAATCTGTGCCAGTAGCTCAAGATTACAGGATCAACATTGGCGATGAAATGACGCTTAGTATTTGGGGAATGCCTGAAGAGG
>CAJOGG010000055.1 GCA_905234205.1 uncultured Synergistales bacterium
GCTGAACGAGATATTCCAGAGGCCATTTGTGCCAGGCGTTTTCCAGCTATTATCAACAAGGCTAGTTTTGAAATCACGAATGCGCATAGTACGGACTTTGTAATCTTGGTCAATTAGGTCATAAATACTCACTGCTATAGAATCCTGCTTGCTATATTCCTTGAACTTCTTAGCCCAAACGCTTGAACATTGGAAGGAGCAAGAGATAGAGAGCTTGTCGTAACGAGTAATTGCTATTTGATCTGTTCCGGCCTCCGTCTGATTAACAGTCTCGATAACTTCGCTGCTTTCGTCCCAGCTTTCTGGCGTAAAGATAACTTCATCATCGAATTTTATCGGGTACGAACTTAGCACGCTATCTCCCTCCACTTCTATAATTTTGGTTTGAGCTTACACGAGCCACAATTTCATCAATACGTTCATTGCCAATATAAACAGGTACTGTGATTTTTTGCTCGATAGATTCTCCTGACTTAGCATTTGTTGCTACCCACTCTAATAATTTCTGCATATTAGTTGATTCTTGTTCCAGCGTAGACACGTTTTGACGTTGAGTAGCTATATCAACATTAGAAATATAGTTAGGGTTATCCTTCATTATGGTTAATTCACGGAATGCTTCTTGATATTGCGATTGTGCTTTTAGTTGCGCATACCTTACGTCATTAAGTAACGACGACCATTCTTCCATAGCATTAGACGCTGCCGAAGCTACTTTTGAAGAAGATTGTGTAACATTTTTAACGGCTTGAGTGATTGAAGTACTTTTAGATTTAGAATTGCTTGAAGCTGAAGCCGTTGAAGCATACGCAGGTTGGGCAGATAAAGTAGACTGTAACGCGGATTGTATACTCGTTATAGCAGTTTTGAAATTTTCCGTAAGTGTTGATATGGCATTTTTGGTTTGTGAAGTGAATCCTGAAAATGCTGTTTCTAAGGAGCTACCCAATCCCTGTACTTTATTAGAAATAGCCGATGAAATTTTCTCGATATTGTTTTCTCCAGTGGATATGAGATTTAATGCTTTGTTCCCTAAATTATCTAATGATGTCGTAACTTTCTGCGTAATTCCTTCACAATAAGATACAATGTTATTTTTTACATTTTGCCATTCACTAGACGCAGTGTCAGCAGCGATGATTAGTTTTTCTTTGAGACTATCAATAGCTTCAGAGAAAACATCTTGCCCTTGCTCATACAGTTTTCCGATCGTGCTTTGTTCTAGTTTGGTGCCAAATTCCTGGATTACGTCAGTCACGGCAGATTTCACTATTTCGGCTAATTTCTGCGTACCAACAATAACTTCCTGACCAGCTTCACCGCCACCAAGTAAGGTACTGCCTTTAGCCCCGAAAATTGTAGCACCGTTAATGAAATACGCGTCGTCCATAGCTTTCTTGTACCATTCTATTGATAAATGCGGTACTTCTGGCGGAGCTAACGAAAATTTCCCCTCAATCTTGAAATGCGGCAGCTTAATTTTAGGTAACGACCATTCGAAGCTAAATAAATCTCTAATCCGTTGAAGTTGGTTAGCTATCCAATCATAAGCAGTTGTAAACGGACTCTTGATAGCTTCCCACATATTTGTGACTCTCGTTGTAATTCCGTCCTTAATCGAATCCCAAACACCCGTGAAGTAATCTTTAATGCCATCAAGGCATGATGACAACCAATTGCTAATTCCCGTCCAAATTCTCTCGATCAAACCAGAAATTAATTCGCATGTATCATTGATACCGTCCTTAATTTTATTCCATGAATCAGTGATAGCTTTCCAGATTGTTTCCGCACATGATATGAGCCAATCGCTTATGCCTGTCCATACTTTCTCGATAAGACCGGATATTAATTCGCACGTCTCATTCACGCCATCTTTGATCTTTTCCCAAGATGAAGTAACACTCTCATAAATTCCACTCACACATTCTATTAACCAACTGCTTATGCCGTCCCAGATTTTCTTAATTAAACCTGTAATAAGGTCAAGACTTTCTCCAACACCGGATTTAATTTTGTCCCAAGCGTCGATAATGCCTTCCTTGCAGTTCTCCCAGATGAACATAAACGGGATAGTGATAATCTTGAACGCTGCGTCAATTAATGAGCCAATGGTACGAAGTGTAACTTCGACATAATCTTTGATAGCGTCCCAAATGGCAATGAATCCTGATTTAATTCCGCCCCAAACTGTGGAGAATACCGTAGCAATGCCGTCAAACGCAAAAGAAATCGCTGAACCTATTGCTTTCAGAACAGTCGAAACAATGGTTGAGAGACCCCACCAGATATTCTCAAATACGGAGCTAATCATATTCCAGATCATTTCGCCCGTAGCTTTTATGGCGTTCCAGCCTGCTTCCCAAGCTATTGAAAGAGTTCTAAAGAAATTATTGAGAATGCCAGACCATATTGTCCTGAGTCCCTCAAAAATTCCCTTCATAGCTCCCCAAACACCTTCAAATATTTGCTTAATGCCATTCCAAAAAGTGTCCCAGTCACCAGTGAATAAGCCTATAAATACGTCCAAAATCCCTGAAAGCACGTCAACAGCACCTTGGAGTATTCCCGCAATCGCTGTAAATACGCCTTCAATAATGGGAGCAAGAGCTTTGCAGAATTCGTCCCAGATAGTTTTTAGCCTATCTACACACGCTTCAAACAAAGGCTTGAGAGCAGTCAGTAATTTCTTGATGAAATCATATAATCCCTGAAACGCTATTTTGACCTTCTCCCAAATTTCGATAACTTTTTCGCGAAAGTCCTCATTAGTTTTCCACAAGTAGACAAAGCCTGCTGCCAACGCTGCAACAGCAACAATGATAGCCGCGATTGGACCTGTGGTAAGTGTGGTAAACACTCCAGAAATTTTTGCTCCCAAGCCGACACCTAACTGTGCTTCTTTGTATAAAGTCAAGAGATTTTTGCCAACGCTAGCTATCCCAGTAAACACAGCTCCAAAGCCAGAAGTTAAATGTCCTAATACAGTTAGAACCGGCCCTATTCCCGCGATAAAGACTCCCCACTTGAGGATAGAATCTCTTGTGGCATCGTCGATATTTTGTAACCACACAACCACAGATTGAAATTTTTCTACGATTTTCCTAATAGTGGGGGTTACAGCGTCGCTAATCTGAATAGCTAATTCTTGTAAGGCAGATTTTAGTATCGTGAGCTGGCCTTTCAGGTTATTAAGCATAACTTCAGACGTTTCTTTAGCTGTTCCGTCAAAGCTGTCCATAGAACTTTTGACTATGTCTATAGCTGCTCTAGCCTGTTCCTCGGTATACCCATAGATTAAGTCTCCATCTTCCTGGATATAACCCATTAAGCGTTGGAAAGCCTGTTCTGTATCTCCGCCTGCATCATTAAGGTATCTGATTATGTCATCAATATTTCTTTGCCAAAATTCTCCAAATTCCCAGCCGCCCTCTCTTTTGGCAGATGTAGACATTTCTTCAAAACCTAACTTAGTGTTCATGAGGGCTTCAGTAATGTCATCATACTTGTAGGTACAATTCCTGACAGATGAAGATAGCTTGTCATAATCCTTCTGAGAAGAATTAATGATTGCCAGCATACCTGCCATATTCTGTTTGCCGAAAATTGTTGCAGCGGCTTGGAGCTTCTCTACCTGTGTAAGATTCGCACCATGATCAGCAGCCTCCTGCAAGAGCGTATCGAAATCTTTAACTGTTCCGTTAGCGTCGGTTATCTCAACATCCACTTCTCCCAGTGTAGCCCGCATTATCTGCATGATGTCATCAAGGCTTCTGACATAACCTCCCTCATCAGACAGAATCAAATTTTGCCCGGCAATAGCCTTCGTTGTTCCCTGCGTAGCCTTGTCCAGTTTATCTTGTGCGTCTTTGAGGTTGAGCTGTGCTTTCTCCAACGCATTACGAGCAGCAACAGCTTTAGGAGAATCAGCCGTATTATTTGCCACAGCTTTTCCATATTTCTCTTGCGCACTGCTTAAATTCTTTGTAACGGTGACCAGTTTTTCTTGTGCTGATTGAAGCTGCTGATGTGCTTTTTGAGCCTGCGGGCTATCCTTGCCGTAATCCTTGACAACCTGATCGTATTTTTTCTGGGCTTCAGTAACGTTTCTGGTTGCAGTATTGACTTTATCCTGCGCCTTCTGAACGCGTTCGTTAGCTGATACAGCCTGTGAGCTGTTTGCACCTAATTCGGATAGTATCTTATTGTACTTAGCTTGGGCAGTCTGTACATTTAGTGTAGCCTTTTCGACACCGCGCTGGGCTTTTGTAACTTTATCAGAATCAACTGAATGGACATATTCTGTGGTCATCCAGCCTAATTTCTGCATGGCTTCGGCCTGTTGATCCGTAGGCTTGGTAAGATTGACCATAGCATTTTTAAGCTCAGTACCCGCTTGTGTCCCCTTAATGCCCATATTAGCCATGAGTCCGAGCGCGACCGCTGTATCTTCCGCTGAGAATTTATATGTTCCTGCTGAAGTTGCTATGTATTTGAAGGAGTCACCCAGAAGACCTACATTCGTATTTGCATTGTTAGAGGCCGCTGCTAATACGTCAGAGAAGTGTCCCGCGTCCTTAGCTTCCAAACCAAACGCAGACATAGCATCGGTGACAATGTCAGAAGTCCTGGCTAAATCCTCACCTGAAGAAGCCGCAAGTGCCATAACGCCCTCTATGCCATCCAGCATCTTGTTGGTATCCCACCCCGCCATGGCCATATAAACCATTGCATCAGCAGCTTCTTTTGCCGAAAATTTTGTGTTGGAACCCATTTCACGGGCTTTATCTCTTAACTTATCGAAATCTTCGCCGGTTGCGCCACTAATAGCTTGAACTTTAGACATAGACTCATCGAAATTAGCCCCCACAGCCACAGCTGCAGTACCTAATCCCACAAGTGGAGCAGTTACATAAGTTGTTAGAGTTTTCCCCGCGCTGCTCATAACTCCGCCCGCTTTTTGCATGACACTTCCCACATTACCAATATTCTTTAAGGCAGTGTTTGCATTAGCGGCTTCCGTGGCAAGGTCTTTAAGTTTATTCTCGGTGTTTATGATTTCTCGCTGTAAAGCGTCAAATTTATCTTGACCGAGTTTTCCCTCTTCAAGTTGTTTTTTTGCCTGTGCCTGAGCTTCTTTGAGTTTGTCTAGTCGGTCTTTAGTTCCCTTAATGACGTCTCCGAGTTTTTCCTGCTTTTGTCGGAGTAATTCTGTATTGCTGGTATCAAATTTCAGGAGTTTATCAATTTCCCTAAGCTCGCTTTGTGTACCCTTAATTTGCTTATCAACATCTTTTAGAGCATTAACGAGACTTGTGGTATTGCCGCCAATTTCGATAGTAATTCCCTTAATATTTGCCAAAATCACACCTCCTCTCTTCCTTAGAAATTGTCAAAATCACTTTGTGAAGCTACGCGCTGATAAGTTTCGTTATCATTGCCAGATTCAATAATGAGATCAAGGACAAACCCTTCATCGAGTTCATCAAGTTCATTGAGTGTTAGCCCTAATTGTTTAGCACGCAAGACAAACAGAGCAGTATTCATCTTGCGTTCTGTAGGGCTTACCCTTTTTTTGGTATGGAATGAGTCAACCTTGAGCCGAGATAAAGACCTACGATTTCTTCCATGTGAGCAAGGATTTCTGAACTTTCTAATTGATCCAACCATTCAATGAATGAATCATGATTTAGCGTCTTCATATTCTTGCCTTCAGCTTGAGCATTCATGACGTAAGCTAATTTATCTGCTATGGAGTAATCAATATTAGCTTCTATATCTTGTAACTTGCTCATTAAATCTTCATGGAAAAGTTGTTCATAGCGATAAGCTGTTGAGCCACAGGCTAAAAATTTGAAAGTTTTCTCCTGCCCGTCAACGCACTTTAAATTTATCTCTTTGTACATTCCCTATTCACCGTCTTCTTCGTCTTCTCCGTCGTCGCCTGTGGGTGTTGTTGGCATATAAACTTCAGAATACCAGCCGTTGTAAGTTGTACTGTCAGTATCTTTGCCAGAGCGAGCTTTCACAATGTTCTTGTTAAGGGTTGTATCTTTGATAGAAGTTGCTGTAATTGTGAGTGACTCTGTCCTAACTTCAACTGATGTTTCCTTAGTCTGTGATGACACTGATGGCCTTGAAGCTGTACAGTTATAGAGAACGTGCTTAACCTGATGAGCGTCGCCAGTAAATTCAAACAGTAAAGCAAAGTGTACCGGCTGAGCGTCTGAATCTTCAATTAACACATTTTTACCGTCGAGTGTTTCGCCCAAAACGTCTTTACGGAAACTTTCAGGAATTAATGCGCATTCAAAATCACCCTGGTAACCTGAATTTGAATTAGTAATGTAATACTGAATATCGTCAGCCCAGAAAATACTCTGATCTCCTTGAGCATCAAGGGATAAAGAAACAGCACCAGGCCAAGCTACGGGAGTTTCATAAGTGGCAGTACCATTAGCTGCTATTGTTGCGATTGCGTAATGAACATTCTTAAGTCCATATTTGATTTTATTCTCTGACATTATTTTTCCTCCTCAAAACTATAAATAACTTCATAGAGTTTTTCTGATTCGATCCATACTTCCGATTTCTCGTAAAATATTTCATTCTCAAAAAGTAGACGCTCTAATAAGTTTTCTGTGGTTAAATCTTTCTTGTCTGTGTATAGTTCAATACTGACTTCATGAACTGGATAATACACAACGTTGTCAGCTGCAAAATTATTTGAATTTGGGAATAAATAGACAGCAAAGGGAGGTTGTGGACTTTCTCCCTCCGCAAAATGATCATAAGCAAATGGAAGTCCAGATGCTTGTAATACCGTAAGAGCTTTAGACATTTTCAATAGCTCGCCTCACATTTTCTTCGAGAGTTCTTGTAACTTCTTCTTCAACTGGTTTAATGTGAACATATGCGGGCGTTCTGCCACCCTTTCGGTTAGCGTGGCCATTCTCTAATAAGTGAGCGAGGCCAGGTTTCTTAGCATTGTAAACGGTTACGTGAGCACCAAGAGTTGACCAAGTATAATTTCCAGCAGTCCAACCATCAGCATAATGTTTGCTACTCTTAGGTCGCCTAGGTGAAACTTTCTTTAGTCGATCTCGTGCTTCATTACCTGCTTTCTTAACTAATCGCCGCGTAACTTCAAGGACATCATCGCCATATTCATTAAGAATCTTTTGCATTGATTCAGAAAATTTTGATGAACTGACTTCCATTGTTTACCGCCTCGCTAAATCTGCTGTAAATTTCAAGGATTTTTTCTGGAATGACATATTATTAATGCTGGAAATATTATAAATTCTTCCCTCAAAGATAATTCTGTATTCGGTGGAATTAATAGCCGCGGTCTTTTCGCAGTAACGAACAGTGAAATCTAGTTTTTGTTGCTCTAAAGTTTGTGCAGTATCATCGGTTTCCTTCACAGATAACTTTGAAGCCGCAACCGCCGCCCAGCACGAATAATAATCTTCCCATGAGTTTATGTGATTGCCAATTTCATCAACTGTAACTATGTGCTTCTGGAAAGTAATACGAGAGTTCAGAGTCGAAACTTTCAAAACTCTGCACCCTCTCTAATACCTGAAAGCATAGCGCGAAGACTCAACATAAGATCATTATGTTCAGCTTCTTCACGATGTTCAAACAAGTAAGCTACCGTATACAACACAGCACCTTTTAGTTGAATCTCTATAACGCGCAAATCACTTTCGGAGTAGTCCAAATTATTAATAGTTCTTTCTCATCGTTAGAGAGTCTGGCAACGTCTCGCACTAAAACCTGTGCAGTTTGTAGAAGTGTGGTAAGTGTGGTAGCCTCGTCATCGTAATCAATACGCAGATATTGTTTAGCCTCGTCGAGTGTAACAATATCAGTCATGACTAACTAACCGCGCCTAACTTCATGAATTTCATAGCTTCGGGAAGAATTAATTTACCGTCGACTCTTTGTGTACCGATGAATCCTACTCGATCGTTCACAGCATAAAGCTCGTCAAGTCTACGAAGAGTTCTATTTGTCCTGTCAGCGATCCAATAATATGAGAAATCACCAAATAAGCATACTTTCTTACCCTTATCTGTGTTTGCTGTTCCTGTAATAGCCGGCATATAAGCAGAAGTGTAAATTGGACGGCCAAGAATAGTATCAGGCTTACCAACTTCAAGACCAGGCTTCCAGATATAATGCTCATTCTCGTCTTTAAGCAACATAAACTGAAGCATTAATGTGTCATGGCATAAGAAAGCGGCTTTTTTGCGATACGGAGATTTTAACGAGTAATACAGCTTGTAAATATCATCAAATGAGATTGTTGTGGCATTCGTGGTAGTAACGGCGGCCGTAGTTAATGAGGTCAAAATTCCTGTTGGCTGACTGGGAGTAGTGGCAGGAGTTGCAGATACACCCGTACCATTAATAAATGCGTCCTCTTCAGCTTTGCCAAAGCTGGATCCAAAGCACTGAGCAATATAAGCGGAGATATTAAATGCTGAATCATTCAATAACTCATTACTGACCTGAATAAGTCTGCTGAGCTTAAATGCGGAAAGTGTAGTGTGTGAGAAAGTAGGATCAGATTCTGTAATAGTTCCGCCCTCTTCAGTCCAACTAGCGACTCCGTCAGCATCTGAAGCAATAGGAATAGAACGAACACCCGAACTTGTACGAATAACATGTGCAAGCCCGCGGAAAATGTTATTTTCCTCTAAACCCTGAATAAGTTGACGTTCAAATTCATCAGGAACTGTATATCCACCCTCTGAACCTGTCCCTACAGATAAAGCGTTCTTGACTTCCATAGTATTACCATGCCCACGTACCATAGCCCAAAATGCTTTTGTGTATTCAGCACTCTCAAATGGCTTTACCGAGGAATTATCCTTTGGCATATTAAGCGTGGGTTGTGTGGTAGGAAGACTCATAGCTGCATCAATAGTAGCCTGATTCTCTAAACGATCAATCTCAATCCCTAAAGCTTTAACGTCATTAATTCTTCTCTCGTATTCTTCAACTGAAGCAGCATCTACGAGACCATTTTCTCCCCTGTGCTCTTCAAGGAATGATTTTGTTTCTTCCCAAAGAGCGTTTCTTTTTGCGCGTAAATCTTGGATTTTATCCATGAAAATACCTCCTAAATTTTGTGTAAAGAAATTCTAATAATCTGATAATCTGACAAGTCCACCAACAAGTGAAAATTAATATACTGCCTAGAACAAAATTCCCGAATACAAAAGCAATTGGGAAAACAACGAGAAACAACGCAATAATGAATAAGGCTTGTATTATTTCCATGTTTTCATAAGCATCAATTGTTTAGCGAGAAATTCATAAGACACAGAATTATCTACAGGATTAGGCGTTTTAATTGTTGGTTCACTAACTTTTGCTTTTGCCGCTGTGACATCGGACAATCTGTTAAGCATGTGCGCTGCCATGGCTCTTGCTGAATATAATCCGGTTTTGCTTTCTGACGCTGTTGATCTTTGCTCATTCGAATTCCTTTCAATAAGACCATCTGCCAATCCGTATTCGATAGCTTTGTACGCGTTTAACCAAGTCTCATTTTCCATAAGTGTGGCAAGAGTGGCACGACCGGTTTTAGCTCCTGCTTTGGCTTCATAAGCGTTGAGAATACTTTCCTTGACTTCTTTTAATGTTGCTATAGTCTGTTCCATGTCGTTAATGTTGCCAAAAGCTATTGTTGATGGGTCATGAATCATTAACATAGCGGTAGGAGACATAAGAACTTCATCACCAGCCATTGCAATAACTGAAGCCGCCGAAGCCGCAAGCGATTCAATTTTCACACTAACTTTGCCCTTATATTCATGAAGCATAGTGTAAATTTCAGACGCAGCAAAAACATTTCCACCAGGGGAATTAATGTAAGTGGTAATATCACCGCTCCCAGCTTCTAGTTCATCTCTAAAAGCTTGAGGAGTAATTTCATCTCCCCAAAACAGATCAGAATCAATAGGGCCATCAAGCCTTAAAATTCTCTCTCCGGTTTCTTCATCTTTAAGCCAATTCCAAAACTTATTCATTAATTTTCACTTCCTTTCTTCTGTGAATACGCTGCTCCTATATCTTTAAGTTTGACATAAGAGCCATTCGCCACATAAACATTTCCGCCTTCCTCGTCAGGAATGGGGTCTAAATTCTCAAGCCGCCTAATATCATTAGGGGACATGAAGCCATTAGCGAAGGCGATAGCATAACCTCTCATACGACTTTGATAATCGCCACGCAATAAGCCATCAACATTAAACAATGGGAAATATTTATCTTGTTCATTCTCCAGCAACACATCTTTTGTAATGGCTTGCTCAAAACGATTTAGCCAAGGTGTAAGAGTGTGCATAACAAAATCAATACTCTGGTGTTCAATATTAGAGAAAGTTGCATGCCGTAAACTCTGTACCATATGTGGCGGTACTCTGAAAATCCGGCAAATTTCGTCAACGCTAAATTCACGTGTTGATAAAAATTGCGAATCTTCAGGTGGCAGTTGTATAGGTTTATAGTGGATTCCTTCTTCGAGAACTGCAATACGATGAGCATTTCCAGCACCTCTATAAGCAGCTTCCCAACTATCACGAAGTTTTTGTGGATTTTTCAAGACTGTGGGATGTTCAAGAACTCCGCTAGGTTGAGCACCATTCTTGAAGAACGAACTACCATATTTCTCAACTGCGATACTTGATCCTAAACTGTTTTTCTCCATAGCGATTGGGGAAAATCCAATAAGACCATTAAAACTGAGGCCCAAAATATGCAGAATATCGGAACGCTTGAACAAAATATCCTGATTAGTTTTCCCTGGTATTTCATTAGAATAAGCGTGATAAACATAGAATAAATTTCCATTCTTATCTCTGTCCATTTCCATATTCTCAGGCAACAATGGATAAAGACCAAGAACATTATTGCGTCCGTCTCGTACAATTTGGGCATAAGCATTACCCCATAAGAGTAAATGCGTCATCATAACTTCACGGAAAGTGAAGCTAGTCATTTCAGGGTTAGGTTGACGAGAGAGAATTTTATACAAGGGATGTTTTCTGGCACGTTCTTTACCTGAATCAGTGTATTTATATAAATGTAATGGTAACGAAGCGACTGATTCAGCTAACAACCTAACACAAGCATACACAGTGGCAATTTGTAATGCCGATCGCTCATTGACGTTTTCACCACTATCAGCTTTACCGAACACAAAGAGTTGTCCAGAATCACGTAAATCATTTTGAACTTTCGGAGCATCTCTCTGCTTAAAATGTTTGATTTTCTTACTCATAAAATTAAATCACCACTAAATCATAATCTGGATCATCATAAATACTCTCAACGTCTCCTTCATGACGAATACATCTATCAAGGGCCATTATTGCCGCTATAATTCCGTCGATTTTTTCCGCTGATTTTTGCTTAGTAGGTTTTATATTCCCTGCTGGATCAGTATCAACGACAACATTCCCAGCCATCCATTTGAGAACAGGATTTCCACCATGTTGAATTTGCCCTTCCATTAACAATTTATAGAATTCTTTTGTGGGAGGACTCATTTCTTTGTATCCTTGACCAAACGGGACTACAGTAAATCCCATTCCCTGTAAATCTTGAGTCATTTGGGTGGCTCCCCACCTATCAAAAGCTATCTCTAGTATGTGGTAAGTGTGACCAAGTTCCTCGATAAATTTCTCTATAAAATCGTAATGAATAACGTTGCCTTCAGTTGCTAACAGAAATTCTTTTTGGTGCCAAGCATCATAAGGAACAGACGCACGCTTAACTCTTCGTGGAATAGTTTCTTCAGGAATCCAGAAATATGGAAGCATGGTATATTTTTCAGTATCATTACGTGGCGGAAATATTAATACAAATGCGGTTATATCTTCGACGCTTGATAAGTCTAAGCCTGCATAGCATTCTCTACCCTCTAATTCAGCAAGATTGATCGGTTCGTTTCCTAAATCCCATATGTGTTCAGGAATAAATCTTGTTAAACTTGATACCCACATATTTAATCTGAGTTGTTTGAATAAATTCTCCTCTGTAGGATTTTCGAGAGCTTCTCTGTATGCGTCTCTAACACGTTCTATAGAGATTGTTTTACCTAAACTTGGATTAGCTTTGTACCAGTTAGCCTCATCATGCCAATCATCATTTTCGGAAAGCCCATATATTACCGGATAAAAACTCGGATCAATTTTTCTGCCGTCGAGAATATCTTTAGCCTTTTGATGAAGCTCGTAACAAATAGAATTTCTATCAGTTCCTGCAGTCGTTATGAGGAAATATAGCGGCTGTTCTCTAGCGTCTCCTGAACCCTTAGTGAGTACATCATAAAGCTTTCTGTTAGGTTGAGCGTGAACTTCGTCAAAAATTAATCCAGAAACATTTAAGCCGTGCTTAGTAAAACTCTCTGAAGAAAGCACTTGGTAAAACCCTGAATTTCTGTAATTCACGATACGCTTATTAGCGCCTAGAATTTTACTGCGTTTCAATAAGGCAGGAGCCATTTGTACCATTTGATTAGCGACATCAAAGACTATACTTGCTTGTTGACG
>CAJOGG010000056.1 GCA_905234205.1 uncultured Synergistales bacterium
TAAGAGTGTCCAGCGTTTGAAGCCGTTCATAAGTTGCTTGTTAATTTGACCGAATGAGCCGAGAGCTTGTTTCTTGCCTAACTCATTGAGAGCCGCTGCTAACTTTTCAGGAATGCACCATATTTGAGAATTACCGCCCGCGTTAAGAGCCTTGCCAAGTTCACTTAATGGAATGCCTAGCAATTCGTCCACGTTCTCCATAGCAAGCAGCATTAATTGTTAAGCTCCTTGATGTCGGCGTCAGTCCACTGGCTAGAGGGCTTATCCCCGACAAGGCTTTTGATGAGCTTGATAGCTTCTTTCTTGTCTCCGTTGCAGTCGTTGAGATAACGGAACCACACATTGCGGCAGATGTCCTTGCGTGAGAGTTGTTGCTGCTCGAGGTTAGTAGTGCCTTGGTATCCCGAAATAGAGAAAGCACGTTTGAGAGCCATAGATTCAGCAACTTTTAGTATCATTGTGTGGGGGTACTGCCTCCATACTTCACTGTTACCCTTCCAACTTTCAGGAACATTCAAAAGTAAATTGCTGTCGAAACGTTCATACCCCAGGCTCTGTGCGACGTCCTTGGCGACGATCCAAATCTCGCCGTTGTCCTCAATAGTGCGTGCGGTAAAGCCCTCGTGCTCGAATATTTGTAATGTGTTCATGTGGTGCTCCTTTCGTGTAAATAAAAGTCTCCCCTGATAGAATCGAATGAACTCTAAAATGGCTGATACAACAAATACACGGTGTCCTTATTGTTCTACCCCTCAAATGGGACAAGCACGTTATATTTATCGTCTCACAGCAGTAGATGGTCAGTTCCTATTCAAGATAGGTTAAAAGCAGTTGAGATATATTGCGCTAACTGCCACCATACTATTTCGATTACTCCGTTAATGTAGCTTTTGTAAGTTTCTTAACGAGTTAGCTAATTCGCGAGCGATGTCGGCAATATATTGCGTGTCGGTGTCGCTCTTTTCCTGCTGTTCATCAGAAGCAAATGAAGTAGACCATTGAATTTTCCCTGTACTATCACCATTGACTTCGATACGAAACCCTGTCGCCATTGTTCACACCTCCTTTCAGTTACAACCCTTGCGGGAGGTTTGTTTCGCATATGACCCCTGCCCTCCTAGCCGCCGCCAGTTCTGTTTCGATTTTTTCGCCACTCCCTGACGTGGGGTATTTGTCAATTTACTTAACGTTTTAACGTTTCCTTAACGAATGAGGAAAGTATAAACGCTAAATATTAAAAAGTCAAGTATTATTTTTAACGTCAATGCTAAAAAAATTTAATGTGCTTGTTATGGAAATAAATTAGCATTAGCACTAAAATATAATAAAGAGGTGAGAGAATATGACATTAGGAGATAAGATAAAACAACTTAGAGAGCATGAAGGATATTCACAGGAAGAATTAGCGAACTTATTAAAAGTCCATTCTGTAACCATATCTAAATGGGAAAGTGGAACGCAAGAACCTCGTGCTAAAAAACTCAATGAATTAGCTAAGGTGTTTAATGTAAGTAATGAATATTTATTAGATAATACAGAAACTATGAACAATTATAGTTATGAACGTAACAATAATAAGGAGGACGAAAACAAATTAGGGTTAAGCTATTGGGGGAGTATAGCTGATAATGCACGAAAACTTGCACATATAGGAAAACATGACGATATAACGGATGCGCTGTATATGCTAGATAGGGCAGTGAGTTATTTGCGAGCGGTGCCGGTGTAGCCATGCAGTACGAAGTAATACATTATCGTGAATATGGTAGAGATATTTATCAGGAATGGCTTGACGAGCTTAAAGATTTTCGCGGGCGTGCGACGATTCTCAATGCTGTGAACAAAGTTATGGATGGAAATTTCGGAGTTCATAAACATTGCCGTGATGGTGTGTGGGAACTTGTTCTCGATATGGGGCCTGGCTATAGAGTTTATTATTCCTTCATAGGAAGATTCGTAGTGCTGTTGTTGTGTGCGGGGCAGAAACGTCATCAGCAAAGAGATATAGATAAGGCCGTTGAATATTTTAAGAAATACAAGGAGGAACATAAATGATTACGGACTATATAACACATGAAGAGGCAACGATACAAAGTTTTATGCGTGATCCAGAATTTGCGGATTATTACTTGCAAACAGTATTAGATGAAGGTGAAGAGTCTGAAATTCAACGAGTGCAATATTGGTATGACGAGGCCCGCGCCCGTATGTACGGCATGGTGGCGGAGGCGTGATGGCTTTGACTATTGATGACCTATAAAGAAAGCCCCCTCGCGGGGGCGTGGCTTAATCATCGTCACGATTTATCAGACCGAAAATGTTTAGAAATTCTCGAATGCCTGAATATGGAATTGCAGCTCCTGCTAATGCTAATCCATGAATTCCACGCTGCAGACTTGTCTCGTAATCTTCTTTAGCAAAATATTTTGCAGATTGTATGGAACTCATTTAGATCGGCCATGGAAGAGTTGCACATTGAGATTTTCGAGCAGATTAAGGAGCAGTCTAAAGACGCTGTTTCTGGCGTTGCCACTCTTACGCGAACATTTTCTGACTGGATCGGAAAGACTAAACTTGCAGAGAAATCTCTTAATGCCTTTCTTGATGGGCTGGGCCTCAAAATTCCTTCAGGCAATGACTTCAAAAAACTGCTAGAGAAGTTCAACGTTGACGCATTCGTTAAACAGATGCGAAATTTTGGATCAACGGTCAAAACTATAGCAGACAGCATTGCAAATTTTTATAATCTCGTCAAGACCCCGTTACAATTCCTGATCAAACACTTAGATACTTTTGCGGCTATATCATTCTGGGGCTGGATATTGGGGCGCGGACTCCAAATTCCGTTGGCAATTCTTAATATAGCTAACGCATTCACACAATTACGAACGCAATTATCAGCTTTATTAGCTCTAAATTTAGGGCATATACTGACATTCTTCACCAATTTAGCTGCCAATCCAATAGTTGCAGGAACTATAGCTGCGGGTGGCATTGGGCTTGGTCTACATGCCATATATAAGTCAATAACTGAATGGGATAAAGGCATTGAACGTGCTAATACTCAACTTGAGAAAACTAAACTCCTCAAGGAAAAGTTAGAGCGTGAGATAAATGAAGCTAATCAGAATGTTGAAACTGACATTAAAATCAACCTCAAAACAGGTTTTGAAGTATTGCCAGATGAATACAATAAGATAAGCTCTGAACTTCGTGATAAACTCGACAGAAACATTGAAACCTTACAAGCAGAGTTTAAGACCAAAATTGCCAATGCGTTCAATGAAATTACGTCAGCCACTCTAACAGGCAAGAATATTACTGACACTGTAGCTGAAAAAATCACTCGTGCTTTGCAGGGTAGTCTAGAGGCTTTTAACGAGTTGAATCCCATAAAGCAGAAAGTTGTTGCTAAACTAGTCGATATGGGGGTTGAAGCCGGACGAACCACAGGGGAAATTGAGGAATTAAAAAAGGTTATCAGTGAAGTCAAGGTTAAAGATTCTGGTAAGTCAATATTTGCTGATTTTGCAGAAAATCTTACGTTAAATATTGATGAAGTGCTTGATGAGTTTCCAGCTAGCATTGAACGCATGAAGGAATTTATTGGCGAGCAAGATTTAGAGCTTATTCTGAACGTACAACTTGAGCAAGCTAAAAAATCCCTTGAGGCGTTTACTAAGTCTGCAAGTGAGAAATATGCAATTCCTGAAGAAATTATTAACAGAGGTATTTTTAACAGGCTTCAAGAACTAGCAACACAAGGCAATGCAACCGCACAGAAACTTGTTTATAGTTTTGGAGACGTAGACAAAACAGTTGATGAGTTCATACAAAGTTCCAGAGATGCAATAGAATATCTGGGAGCTTCACCCGAAACTTTCACGCCTGCGCTAGAGAAGCTCACGAGCAATATACAGAAAATTAACCCTTTAACCGGCAAGGTTACTGAGCAATTCAAGAAGGCTTATGCAGCTCTCAAAGAATGGGCTAACATTACTTTCGATAAGCTGGCACAAAGAATCCAGAAATTACGAAAGGCATTTGAAGGCGGTTTTATCAGCAAAGAAGCTCTCGAGGCCGAATACAGGAAAGTTACTCCACAGATCAAAGCGCAAGTTATAGCTGAATTACAGCCTATGAAGGATCAGCTTTCAAGCAGTAATTATTACAGTATATTAGCGTCGGAGTTTACGTCAAGACTTCAGGATATTGGCGGCGATGTCTTTATTGAAATGTGGCGTAAGGAAGTTAATAATCTATGGAGTCAATCTGGTCAGGTAATAGGAGCTGCTATTGAACGACAAGCTAAAAATGTGATAGCAAGTAATACAACTTCACAGCCTGTATTAACTCCGCAGAATTTCTCACAAGCATTAACTCCGCTAATTAATAAGGTAGAGCAAATAGGCAATCAGCGTCAAGGAAATACCGATTATTCAGGCTCAATTTCGTTAATCGTTACAGAGATTAAGAATATCTCAACTAATATTCAAAACGTAAGAACTGCCATAGCTGCTCTGGAGGCAACACTGAAAGCATTACAAATCCCGACATTTGACAGCTCTGGTGTAATTTCAGGGATACAAGATATTAGAGGCGCAATAAACACTCTTGATAACACTGTAAAATCACAGTCACAGACTTCTATAGATACCAGTGAAATTATTTCTGCCATTCAGAATGTTGTAAGCGCATTACAAACAATAACAGGTGGAAATACATACGATATTGACATTCACCAGCAAGGTTTTGTGGTACAAGAAAAGTCTGACGCTGATATGTTAGCCCGTTATACTATGAGTGCTTTACGATCGGGAATTGGCAATGGAGGAATCTAATTATGCCTGAAAATTTATATCGTTCCTATTCTCTGGAAAAATCTGCTGATAGTATTTCTGGAAGTCTTACATTATGGGAAGACTCGCCAAGTTCTCCTTATGACATAGGCGGCACCTTTCAGCCTGTCCCTGGGGGCCCAAGGTTAAAAGTTAGTAAAGTTAATATTAGCGATAATGTCATCGGTGAACGGAATGGGAAACCTTATAGACAATGGCAGATCGTTGTTGAAGGCAATACAGAAGAGTCGTCTGTAGAAACAAACATCAAATATAGCTTCAGCATTAGTTCCGAAGAGAAATCAGGGACTATGGAAGTCGTACAAAAGGGAAATTCGCCGTCAATCTCGCTTAATATTGGAGAGACTTTTAACGTTCCTGGCATAGGCAATGTAAAATGTACTGCGATTAAAGGTAATGACAGTTATAACGAGAATGGCATTCATGTATGGACAACTAGTTATGAAGGTGTTATGTATAGCGGAGGAAATGACGATGAAAATCCTTCTTTGCCTGATACTGAAATTACAATTTCGTATGAACTGAACGGAATAACAACCCGAACTGTAGCAGGTGAATTTTTAGCGTTAATGCGGTCGAGCACACCTATAACAAAGAAAACTATCACGGTATATAACAACTCCGTATCTGCTATTTCTTCGCCTGGCGGTACTTATGAAGGCGGAATTGTTCTGAGTGAAAACATCGAGAAGGAAACTATAAAAGTTAATGGCGTGACAACCAATTCATATTACAAACATTCTATTGAGGTTGAAAGCTAATGGCAGTCTTAACTTATAATCTAAACGATACTAAGAACGGCGGCAAAGTTATTGCGTTCAACTATTCCAGAAGTCTTAATGAACTTGTTAGTTCATGGAATGCTCAAGTCGCCGGCGGAACGTTTAAGGCCGGAAATTCTATTAGCTTTGACAATGTCATGACAGACGGAATTATTTCAAATGCATATAAAGACAACACAGGCTTATGGCATATTGAAGGCAAAGACGCAGGCGTTAAATTAATGCGATCCATCCCCGATATTGAGGATTTACCAACAGGCAGTGCAAGGAATGTTATCTCTTATCTTGCAAGTTTCTGTGGAATAAATTTAGTTATGAACTATGATGGACTCTCGGGCTTCAATGTTCGTTCCGTAATTTCTGGTTCTACTTGCGCTGAAGCTATTCTTGAACTTGCAATGTTAAGCGGGTGTATTGCTTTCATCGATAATAATGGAACGCTTCGTGTAATTACACCCGATAATTCCAATCCTAGCTTTACGAATATTATTAACGATTCAGGTTCAAGTATTGATCTCGACGGATACGCAACACAGGCTCTTATTAATCTTACTCGGCGAAAGTGGGAAGACCAAGATGTAACACAACAAGAATACGAGTCTACCGTAGGCGAAACTCCTTCAACACAGCCTAGACGCGTTGTGTATAACGGTACTTTCTCAAACGGGCATTATTCGCTGACAATGCTTGAGCCTTTTGACGTCATCGCTAAAGCTGAAACAACCATTACGGAGAATGGAATTACCATTAAGACCGTTGAAGAGCATGATTACAATTACAAGCACAAGACTATATGGCGTGAAAATCAGGAATATGTGCTATTTGCATTCATTGAGAGAGGTTACACGCTGACCAAGACAACAGAAGGAACTTATAGCAGCAACATCACCTTCAAAGAGACTACCACAGAAGCAATGACACGATCTTTTGCTATGTACAAAGTTGACGGAGTGCCTAGTGATTGGGAAGATGACATCGAAATGATCCAATCCGAAAATATTACTCGTTCAACAGTTCGTGAAGGTGGTAAAGAACTCGCAGAAAACATGCCCGCATATTCTCCGCCTTTCGATCAACAAATTACCCGAACCTATAAGCGTGAAAACTTCGGCAAAGGACTAACTTGCAACGAGACGGAGATTACATATGAAGCCAGGCAAGTTGGAACTATAAGTCCTGTAAAAGTGAATGGTGAATTAGTACCACATTTCTTGTTAAATACACCGCTTGCTATACAGACTCACTCAACTCCTGAATGGGTGCCAGTTAAAACATACAGAACTTATTACGAACAATACGACTCCGAAGGCAACTGCATAATCTCAACACACTCAGAGTATTCCGATGATGGTGCAGAATGGCTTACTGAACACGCTTTAAGTGATACAGGAGACGAAGAACTAAACGAATATCAAGAGGCTTACGCAAAATTTTCGCAGCAGTCTCATGGTCTTGAGGTCTCTGTAGGTTCATCAGTAATTTCATTGCCTTGGCAATTTATAGAATTACAGGGGCGTACAAAAACAACTTCAAACGAAGAACAAGGATTAGTACTTGGAAATATTTCAGACTGGTACGACAACGGAAGCTATATTGAGAGCGAAAACTGCCCGCATTACAATGCGTCAACGAAGAAATGCAATATTTACGGAATCGACGCAACACAATCTCCGTACGAGAAATGCTTTTACACAAACATCAACAGAGAGTACATGTGGAAGAAATGCGCTAGGGCAAAACAGGCTCTTAATTTAGCAATTGAGCGGGACACTGCACAGCTTGAAGCTCCGATTATCGGAATGGCAACGACTAAAGGTGAACTCGTGAAAAATCCTAATGTAGGGTATCAGAGAGACATTTACGTTGATGACATAATTTCAGATGCAGACGCTCAAAATATTGCTAATACCATTGCTGCTAATATTCTCGCCGTTAAAAGTACCAAAGGAATAAGAAAGAGTGTTACTATTCCTTATGATCCCAACTTTAGGCCTAATGGGACAATAGTTGAAGTAGCTCATGACTGGGCAAATTTACAGACTACTGTAACTTATCGCGATGAAGGCAATATTCCTGAATACATGATCTCTGACAGCGTTTCAAGCATTGCAGCATTTGTGTCAACTCGTGAAAATGCACGACAGAATATTCCAAAGTATGGAGCCGTTGTTTCATTCTCAAGCGGTTACGTAGTAGTCAGAATTGGCAATAAGAATGTCTCGTGCACAACGAAGTTAAAGAATTTAAGTATAGGCAGTATTGTTCTAGTTACATTTGCCTCAGGAAATAAATTAAGAGGGCAGGTGATCGCAAGGCTATGAAGGATTTATTTACAGGTTCACTCGGTAAACTTAATAACCACGGCGGATCGAGAATGTTTACAACTCCAAATACGGTTCTTGTGCCTCCAGATTATGAGATCGAGACAGGCCTACCCAGCGAGGCAGAATTTGTTACATGTTCTCTTGACGGACGGCTGTGGCTATTTCAACGAAAGAACTGGTATTACATTCTTGCTCTCAAATGGAACGAAGCCACAGAGAAGCTTGAGCTTGCAGAGTTAAAAATTATCCAGAAAGAAAACTTTATTCAGAGAGGTATTGACTGGCTCATTACTGATACTTTATTCATTTTCATTGAGAATAATGTAAATATTATACTTAAGAAGCATGAGATAAATAT
>CAJOGG010000057.1 GCA_905234205.1 uncultured Synergistales bacterium
TTTGAACGTTTCGTAGCTGAGTTTTCCGTATTTCAGTAAGTCTTCTTCCTTCTTATCTGGATCATGGCGCATATTCTCAACGTCAAAGTCAAACCTATTGCAGATAGCAAGCTGCCCATCATTGCCAGAAATGACGCCTGCAACTAAGAAATTCCAATATCGTTCAGGTTGTGGCCCGTAAGTCTCGGTGGTCTTACCATCAATGAATATCTTTGTAACCTTTACCGGTATAACCTTGCCGCTGTTGTCCACCTTAGCGAACTCATGCCCAATGAACTCTTGACTATCAGAGTTAATGGCTACGAATTTTCCTAGTGTCATATCAAAGAATAAATGCTCAACCACTACGCCAACATTTGAGCCGTCCTCAAATTGAACTCTAATAATATCAGTTGCGTTGTTCAGAGTGCGTTTGAAGAACGCCGTCAGTGGGGCATGAGTTACACAGCCATTATCAAAATCCCACACTTTTATCTTGTCGTCATCGTGAAGCTCAGATACAGGAATTTGTTCGCCATTTGCTAACGTTACTAGCGTATCGCCTGTTATACAGCTGGAGTCCTGCGTAACTACAGTATCAAAGTCTTCTCTATTGTCGTAGCTATTCTGCCAGTCCTTCCAGAATGTATATGCATTAGATATAGGAGCATAGGCTGCTGTAGCTGCTTGTTCTGGAACTTTTCCTATTGTATTTAAGCCTGACAACAAAGAAGCTGTGTTATTCTGTGCTCCTTGCAATGCTTGTCCGTAACCGCTCAAAACGGAGTCGTAAGCGTTTAGGTAATTCTGACTGTAAGCGTTTGCTGCACTGTCGCTTAAATTGTTTAATGCACTTGTGGTTACAGAACTATTAAGCACGCCACGACCAGCGAGGTCATTTAAGGCACTTCCCATGCTTGATTTAAGAGCGTTATTCACGCTAAGGTTCATGTTGTCCGTCATAGCCGTGGGGATTCTACCAGTTGAAGCAATCCCTGCTATCTGATTAACAAGTCTGTTACTTTGATCGTATGAATCTGGTAGTTGTGATAATAGTGAGCTTTGCTGTTGTAGAGCAGTATCCGTTATCCCCTGAACTTTGTTCATTGCTCCTGTGTAGTCAAAACTTTGTAGTCCAGGATAAACTTGGTCATATAGCCCTATTCTTAAATTTTTTAGTCTTTGTGATTCAGGATTGCGTTTTCTTACTCGTTGAGTCTTAGATCCACCAAAAAATTGAAGATTGAACTTAAACTTTGATTTCATTTATATCCGCCTCCATGTAATAACCTTTTATGTGCCCTCCATATTTCCTTATCCATGCTTCAGGGTTACGTTCTGTGTAGCCCTCAAATTTTTGCAGCCCGTATAATTTCATTATGTCAACATATACTCTTGCCCAATATTTCCCATCACCACATGTGTAATGGCTTGCTAATATTCCAGCGTCTTTATCAATAGCATAAATAATAAAGCCATGCTCAGGATGATAGTCTACAATCTCATTAGGATAAATTTCCAATTCTTTATCGCCTGTACGTTGCTTATACCATTTAAACCATTCATTTAATGTTCTTTTTTCCATCTTTCTCTGCGTTTGTTTCTGTGAATGTTAAGAATTTTCCGTGTAAGAATTTCGGGATCGGTACGCCTAGTTTCTCCGCGTTCTCAATTATGCTTATGCCTTCGTTGCCAGTGTAGAATAATATTACAGCCGTTCTGAGTGCTGCGGTGTCGCCTAGCATATGTTGGTCGATAATATGAGCAACACCGACGAGAAAGAACATAACTATTTTTCTAGCAATGCCCTTGAAAGCTATAGCGCTTGAAATTCTGCCCTCAACACCTGCTCTACATATTCCAGTAATATAGTCAACAACTGTACAAGCCAGTAATACTTTCACGAACCCGTCAAGCCCTCCAAAGAACCAGCCACATAAGCCTATGAAACTTGAAATGATAAATTCAGATACTTCGTCATTCATATTCAATCACCTACTGCATCGAGTTTTATATCTTCAATGGCTGCTCTTACTTCTAAGTTATATAAATAACTACCCATAGCTGATTTTTGACTTTTTAATAGTTCTAAAGTGCAGTTAGGAGAAAAATTTAACTTTCCTGCCTCGTAATTGACGACCATTTTGTGTAGACGCTCATATCGTATTTTTGTTTGCCAATACTCTGCCTTAAAACGTTCTTTGTAATCATCGCTTAACATCATTTCAATAGTTTCACTTAAATCTCTAACCATGTTAATCACCTACCGCAAATATATTGTTACGTTTTTTCCCGCAGTCTATGTGGCAGAAATTCTTCTTGACGTAATATTTACACCACTGAAGCTCTGGCAGTTTGCCTTCATTCCATAACTTCTGTATAGCCAGGTATAATGCCTTGCCACCCTTTGAGCATGACAGGTCCGCGGCCAAGCCCTGCGAGTGATAGCTGCCCTTGACACCACCGACTTTAGCGTTATGCTTCTCGCACCGATAGCCGGAGTTAATTCGCACTGGAACACCCATTGCGTCTCGTATAACCTGTGCCATGTCGATAACTCTCTGGTCGATTTTGTTCTGATTACAACCGCATTTACAAGTGAACTCGCTCACCTTGAAGTTTTTCGTATCGTTCGCCATTAATTAATCCTCCTATAAAATAAAAATTGAAATTTAGACTATTTTTGTTTGCTTGATTTTTGGACTAATTTGTTGTTTCTCTTGACAATTTATGAAAAACAAATACAATTATCATAATAATTAATACAGAAAGAGGGTAATAGTAATTATGTCAAGTAGTTTGCTTCAATTTAGAATAGATAATCAGCTAAAAGAAGAAGCCTCTCATGTGTACGCTCAGCTAGGTCTCGATCTTCCAACAGCGGTTCGTATATTCTTAACTCGTTCAGTTCAAGTGCGCGGTATCCCGTTTGTAATGCAACTTCCTAGTGAAGATTCAGATTCTAATCCTGCTATCCTAGCCATGGAGCGAATGAGTAATATGGCTGCTGAAAACAGTATTTCTGACATGTCCTTGGATGAAATCAACGCAGAAATATAACATTAATCTTGAAAGGACAAAATTCGTATGCAAATAACTGCCATGGAATTAGAGGAAAATGTGAGTAAATATCTCACGCTAGCACGCACTGAAGACATATGGGTAACACTAAACGGCGTTTTGACAGCAAAAATCGTTGCGCCAAACGTAAGCTCTGTGGATTTCTTATCGGGGCTTCTCGCTGGTAAAACTTCAGACAAAATTGACAGACATTCAATTCATGAAGAAAGGGTCCTATCTAAGTATGCGATTAATGATTGACACTAACATTATCCTTGATATTCTTCTCAAACGTGAGCCATTCTATACACAATCAAGAACTGTATTGGATTTATGTGAAAAGCGACAGATTTCAGGATTCGTTTCTGCGTCAAGTGTAACAGATATTTTCTATATCATTCACCGTACATTGCATAATACTGAGTTGACTTATAAAGCTATCGACTCACTTTTGAATATAGTAGGCATTCTTGACGTAACCGCTGAAAATGTATACAGCGCTTTTGCTAAACATACCAAAGACTTTGAAGACTGCCTCTTAGCTGAATGTGCAAAATCTAACAAGTGTGTAGGGATTGTTACGCGCAATAGTAAAGACTTTCAGGACTTCGATATTGATATTTACAGCCCTGAAGAATTGTTATTAATTGCTAATTAAGTTGTTAAATTTGTGCCTGTCAACTGATATGGTGTCATATCCTCGTCCATTGTCAAAACTATATTCTCTGTCTCGTCAATAGCTGGACTCCATTCAGAAGGTTGCTGAACTAATGTCGCTTGTACCCACTGACCATTTTTCATAACGTACACATTGTTATCGCTTGCAGGAAGTTCAAGGCTGGAGCTAGTTTCACCTCCAGCATACGGTAAGTTATTCCAATAATGGTCTCCGTCCCCAACCTTAATTTTTCCTGTATCAACCTCTACAGCTATCTCACGGCGTGCTAGTAATGGATTTACTGCCGTCATGATGGCAGAAGTTCCACCACGTAGCTGAATTACACCTGGAATTACTAGCGTGCTGTTCTCTATTGTCGTTGGTGTTGAAGAATAAACTCTTTCAAGCGAGTATGTTCTTGTTGGTATTGTCGGGACGCCTACTCCCGCGGAGTCCCTGAATACAAATTCATCTATGTATATCCCCTCTTCCGCGTTCAATGAAAAAGTAGTTGGATAAAAATTAAGGTCTCTTTCATATAGTGTTGTTGAAATTTCTTCAACGCCATCTAAGAATAGTTGTAAAGCCATTGGTTTTATTCGTAACAGTATATGATGCCATTGATCGTCAGCAAGAATATTATTTTGTGAGTATTGCGTACCGTTGATCCATGAATCACCACTCATTATACGTAATTGTCCATTAGATACTAACAAACGTAGATATGAGCTAGTACCTGCAACAGTTACATCGTACCCAGGTGGACTGTAAAATACTCCGTTTAATGACAATATCCACGATGATATAGAAGCAAGAGAAGACGCTGCACGGAGAAAAAATTCAAATTCGTACTGTCCATCATCTTCTATGACAAATACGTTAGATGTGGAGTAACCTGGCAAAGTAGGCGATAAAGTTTGATTTGTTAAGCAGCCTGTTCCGAATTTTGCGATGTTACTATTTTGTAGACACGTCCCGCTCCAAGTTAGGCCATTCTGTACTTCATCTACAACGTTAGCGCTGTCGAAGTGTAATAAACTCTTTATGCTCATTCTCTACTCCCAAATTAAAGATAAACTAGCTATTAGCTTATTACACCGCAGTCGATAGCAATGACGGCTTCCAATGTGCCAACACGATTACCAAGAGCCCTGCCTTGTGAAGCGTCAAGAGCTTTTCCAGTTGCTGTGGTCGTGAGGTTATTGGCTATCTCTGTACCATCGTAACTGGGTAAACTTGACCAAGTGTGGGTATTGTCGCCACTCCTCATCTCTCCTGTGTCTGTTGCAATGATAATTTCTCCAGCCTTTGGTATGTAATTTGACGCTGCCAGTGCTACTGATGTACCACGCTTTAGCTGGATAGTTAAATTTCTTGTAGTCTCGGGAAGTGCTGTAGAGTTATTAGGTTCTTCAGGCTCAGGCGTTGAAGCTGCTTCTATTGTTATAGTGCAAGCCTTCGTTACTGGTGTTTGATGATGAGCATCTGTAAGATTCACCGTGAAGTTATATACTCCTGCTGTAGTAGGCGTCCCGCTTAATGTATATGTATCTCCATTAGCTGCAAAAGACAATCCGGTCGGGAGATCACCTGTATATGACCATGAGTATGGACTTGTACCACTAGTTGCTGTTAAGGAGCTTGAATAACTTATGCTTGTCGTTCCTGTTGCAGTTAATGTGCCAGATATTACAGGATCGGGATAAGTAGGTTCTGTCGCCGCTATAACAACAGTATATTCTGCCTCCACAGTGAAATTATTAGCGTCTCGAACCGTTACTGTAAATGTATATGAACCTGCCGTAGTTGGTGTTCCGCTTAAGATAAGCCTCTCGCACAAGTTCTGGATACTCTTCCCCATACTCAGCATTCACAACTAACTCCGGCAACATTGAGCTTATGGCATTCGCAATTAACTCTAGTCGGAGCTGCCACTCGGCGGATGTGAGGCTTGTGTACCACCAGTTGCTAAGAATGTACGCCGTGTCAAATACCTCACGCTTTTTGGGGCTAAAATAACCTATGTCAATGTAATTTGCGTAATTGCCATCGACAACTCCATCATCAAGCACGCAGACAATTTTGAACACCGCTGATCCATATTCTTGAACAACCTCGTGTGAGGCTCTCGTATCAGAATACTTTGTCGCTGTTTGGAGACAAAACATATAACGTTCATCTTCCCCATATCTTGTTCTCTCCTCTGGGGGAACATCACGCGGAGCAGGAAGCGCAGTAAAATCAATGGTAAACGAACCAATCGTACCATAAGGCAGTAAGTCGGTAGTCGCACTTGACGTTTCAATGACTGTGCCTTCACTGTTGTGTCTTAACGCAAAATTTTTCATGTTAATTCATTCCTTTTTGTGAATTTTTGGTCTCATCAGCACTCGGCCTGACCTGTGGACGGGAATTTCTCTCAGAGCTGCCAGCCGCTTAACCCTTAATCATTCTGTGGAAATTTGACGTTCTGTACTCTCCCAGAAAGCTAGAATTTCGCGTTTTTGGCGTTTTGACCGTTTTCTCATAGCCCCTCACGGTTTGTCCTTATATGATTAGGAAGAATATTTAATTGGAGCAGCTATTGATATTAGCCGTTTACCCTGTCTATAACCCCGTTTCGACCTTACTTCTAAAACCGTAACGGCGGATTCCGTTATCAGAGTTGTTGCCTTGTATGACCCCTCGCCCTCCTGGCGTTGCTACCCAGTTTCGCCCCGATCTCTCGTTGCCCCTGAATAGGGTTGGTATTTGTCAAATTCACTGGAAAATTCTTCGTTTACTCCTTCAAAACGTGGAAATTATACCAGAAATTCTATGTTTCGTCAAGCAAAATTCCTCCTTTTTTAGGAAAATTTTACGGGAAAAGGTTGTGGCTTAAATTCACTAAAAACGTTAAAATACGCAATAAAGGAGATGAAATTTATAATGACATTGGGAGAACGAATAAAACAATTAAGGAAAGGTAAGTATTCGCAGGAAAAACTTGCCGAATTATTAAATGTAAACAATAACACAATATCAAAGTGGGAAAATGGGACGCAAATACCCAGAAAGAAACGTGTAATAGAAATAGCCAAAATTTTAGATACTACACCAGCTTATTTATTGGGGGAAACTAATAGTAATGGGACGGAGAATCAATCAAGACAATTAGAAATTCCACTATTATCCGAAAATCAGTCAAATAATTTAGATGATAAAGCTGAGAAACTTGTGTATGAATGGGGCGGTCATAAATTGGTATTACCTAACACACCAGAAACAAGGACAATGTTTGAGCAAATAGTCATGGTGTCCATGAAACATGGAGCACCAGCGTAATAAGGAGATGTAATTGAGAATGAATATTGCAGAACGAATTAGGCAAAGTAGGAAGGGTAAAGGATTAACACAACAAAATTTAGCCGACAAATTAGGTCTATCCTATATGACGGTGCGACGTTGGGAGACAGGGAAAACAAGTCCCAGAATGGACGAAATTGAAAAACTCTCAAAAATATTAGGAGTTGATAGAAATTATATTATTGAAGGAGAAAATGCCGGAATAGATACAAATAATGTATCTATTGATAAAGCTTCCTCAAATATGGCATATTGGATCGAAATTATAGACAATGTATATAAACTCATAGAACATGGAAATTCTAACGAAATATCTTTAGTTACAACATTATTAAAATCGGCATACGAGACAATAGTCCACATTAATTTATCGGAGAAGTATGATAGTCGAAAATTAATTAATGCTGACATACATCATAATGATATGAAAAGTCCGACTTTTACGATTAATGATTTTCCGCAAGGAGCACCAGCGTAATATGAACAAGAATATGACATTAGAAGAAGCTTGTTCGCTACTAGATATTTCTCCTAACTATGATTTGGACATTGAACAACTAGAGAAAAACTATATTGAGAAATTATATAAAGCATTCAAGGAAGATGGAATTTATTATCAGCCAAGCTTCGTTTCTGGAAATTTAGACATATTATTAAGGGGGTTTTAATATGAAATCAAAAGC
>CAJOGG010000058.1 GCA_905234205.1 uncultured Synergistales bacterium
TTTGTAATGCATGAAAATCGATTGATGAATTGCGAAATATTTTATACGTCACGGCGAAATTTCTACAGCGTATTTTTATCAGAGCTTAATAATTTGACTTAACAAACTTTCTGTGATTTAATTCCCCGTAATTTCAATTAGTAAAGGAGACGGATTTTTCATGAGTAAAGTGAAGAGATGTACACCTCTCTTTATTCTATTGTTGCTTTCTGTGATGTTGTTATCCAATGTTGCATATGCAAGTGAATATCATTATGCTACAACGGATATGACATGGGCAGAATTTTATGCAGGTGAGGTTGGTCAAACTTCAAGTGATTTGCTAGAAGCGGGCCTCGATGCTGTTAGTACTGCTACTACGCACGTTGACGTGACTAGATTCTCACAGCTCGTTGTTTCATCAAGCGATGAGACGGGGAATTATCTCGAAGGCGTAAAAGCTGTACAGGTTCGTATGACTGACGCTGTGTATAGTGCTTTAAGTGAGACTGATAAAACCCGTTACACTTTCTCTGATGACGCTACATTTGCAGAGTACAAAGAAGTAAACGCAGATGGAAGTTTCGGGAAAATGGTTACAGAGTCTGCAGATGCTACAGAAGCTACTGTTACAGTTGCAAGCGGCGCTAACAACGGCATTGACACTATACCGATCGCAAATTATCTAGGTGCAACAGTCGAAACAAGCAGTGGAGATATTTACGGGCTTCGACACCTCAATAACTTATGGTTCCAGGCAAGCGCAATAGCTTTCCCTGTCAGTGATGATTATGTAGGACCTCATGAACCAACACGATCTTGGAAATACACTTCCGATATTGAGGGCAAAACTATCACTAAGATCACGTATATAGTTAAAGATAGTCCTGACATAGTTGTAAGTTGCGACGCTTTCCTGAAATATCGTACAGCCACAACAGCAGCTGTAAGCCCAGACAAAGGATCTTATAACGCTGGCGATACAGTAACATTTACATTCACTGACGCCCCTGCCGGAGTTACTTATGATGTTAGCGTACTTGGCCTCGGTGCTCCTGGGCGACATGGACTCACATTCAACGCCGTAGATAAATCATTCTGGACGTACAACACTGCTACAAGACAGTTGGTCCTTAGTTCTGAACTTCCGACCGGTACATACAGAGTAACATTTGTATCAGATCTATATTCCGACATCAATAGTGAAACTTTCACAGTAACGGGAACTTATGCTTATGCTACAACGGATATGACTTACGCAGAATTTTACGAGACCGAAGGAATTGATAACGCTTTGAGCATGGACGCTGTGAGCTCTGCAACGGTTGGTAAGGCAGAAAGATTCGCGGTGCTCTCGTACGATGTAGTGTCAGCAGATGGCAATATCACAAAAATTTACGGGCTTAAGGACGTTCAATTACGCTTTGACGCTTCTTACTGGAATACAACAGCAAGTGCTGATACTCGTTATACAGCAAGTGCAGTACCATTCGTTGAGTACAAAGTTGTTGATTCTTCTGGCAATTTCGGAAAATTATCAACGGACCTCGTAGAACTCACTGACGCAACTGTAACTCTTACATCACCTAGCACATGGGGAAATTATTTGCTAACCCTTGATGGAATTGATAGCGTTGATGTGTCAGAGAAATATTTAGGAGCTGTTCTTGAGACTTCAGACGGAGCAACTTATGGCTTACAACACCTCTACAACTTATTCTTCAAGAAAGGTGAAATGGCATTCTGCATCACGGACTTCACAGAACCTCATAAGAATAAACCAGCTTATGCTCACACGGCTGACCTTGAAGGAAAAACGATCACGAAGATAACATACCTCCTCAAAGATACAGCAGATTATTACGTGAATTGCAATGTGTACGTGAAGAATCAAAATAACGCTTCCGTGTACGTACCTGGTGGCTATGTTGCTCCAGGCAGCAACGTTCCTGTGTATTTCACGTTCAACGGAATCCCCGACGATGCAAATTACACGCTCTCATCTGTACAAAAGGGTAGCGGACGTAATAGAACTGCTATTACTGATTACACTTTCGAGAACAATACGTTAATCATAAGCGACGAGCTTGTAGTAGGAGATAATTACACAGTAACTTTTAGCGACACTAAATACGCCGATATATCAGCATCATTCACAGTTAAAGAAGCTTATTATGCAACAACGGATATGACCTGGGCCGAATTTTACGCGGGTGAAACTGGCGAGACTTCAGGAGATTTATTAGCTGCCGGGCTCGATGCAATTAGTACTCCTACAGTCGGACACTCCAATCGCTTCCCGTTGCTCTCAAGTGATGAATCAGAAGGCACTACAACAATCGGAGGCGTTAAAGCTGTTCAAGTTCGTATGACCGAAGATGTCTATAACACGTTAAGCAATGACTCACGTTATACTTTCAGTACTGATGCCACGTTCACTGAATACAAAGAAGTTGGCACGGATGGAAGCTTCGGAAAAATGGCAACCGCTTCAATAAACGCCACGGACGCTGTCGCAACAATCGTAGACGGAATTTCAAGCACATGGGGCAATTACACGTTGAAGATTTCCAGTGCTGATATTGATATCGGCTTGAGCGGTGACAAGATCGCAAGAAATTATCTCGGTGTAATTATCAAAGCAGTTAGCGGCGATGAGGAAAAAGTTTATGGCATGAGACACGATAACAACCTCTGGAGTACTGCCGACGATATAGCTTTCTGTGTCAGTGATGATTACGTTGAACCACATGGACGCGGTGTAAAGCGTTTCTACGAGTACACAAAGGATTTACAGGGCTGGACTATCAAGCAAATAACGTTCATGCTTTATGAAAAGCCTGATGTAATTATTCCGTGTGATCTATTCGTGAAGAATTACACCAACGCTTCTGTTAAACCAGTCTATGAAGATGGCTGGCATGTGATTAATCCTGAGGCAACTAACGTTGTAACATTGAGCTTCGATAATATTCCTTCAGGAGCAAGTTACGCAATTTCTTCAGTGTTAGCAGGAAGTGGACGCAACAGAAACTCCGTCACGGATTACACATACGCCGACAACAAATTAACGATTAACGCCGGACTCACAGAATCAAATTACAGGGTTGTATTCAGTTCTGATAACTACGTTGACATTGGCACGGATATTGCTATTCTCAACACGACCGCGACAAACCTTGTTATCTCTGCAGACAAAAATCTCGCCGGCTTAATGTTCTTACTCACTCCGCGAGGCTCAATTGATGACGTCGATAAGGAAATGGAAGATAACAAACTCATTCCAGCAAGTGAATGCGTTGTCCTCAAAGATAGCTATACAGCTGAGTATAATGAGGGAAATAATAACGTAGAGGGATCTGGCTTTGAGCTTGATATAGTTGTAAGTGTTGATTCGGCCTCAAGTGATTATGCAGCTATTGTCGGTATTGGAAAAATGTTAAATCTCACTCCCACAAACTTGGGCACGGAAGGTTTTGCTCGTCTCAAGAACATGTTAGATACAATGACGGTTGGCGACAGTGGATATTACGAGTTCGGAAAATTTTCGGACTTGGCTTCCGCTGGACTTCGTGTGAATGCTGTAGATAGCAGCGGCGTCACAACCAACGTGAGTGAATTCACAGGCGCAGGCTTAAAGATACTTGATGGCAGTACTATTTTGATATTCTATGGCACAATGTTTGCTGATGCAGTTTCACTTGCAAATGGCAATGGTGAATATTATCTCTCGCCCGAAGGTGAATTTTTGGTAGCAGACGGAGCTAAGGACGGACATATCAAAGCTACATTGTATATTGAAAAAGTCGCTACCTCATCATCTACAGATACTGGCAATGGAGGCAATGGCGGTAACCCAGTTACAGATACTGAACCTAATGGTGGGGCAGGGACCACAACTCCTAAGATAACGCCTCAAACTGCCGAAGCTGAAGAACCTAGTACAACTCTTCAGACTAATATACAGAACGAAGCTGTAGTTGAGACTGTTGTTAAAGCGATTAAGAATCTTTTCAGCGGACTTCCTGAAACAGTTACAAGCTTGACGCCTTTGACTGCCGACACAAACAAGAGCACTAAAGAGGCTCCAAGCGTTGAAAAACTTCCAGCCGCACAACGAGCAAACATAGCAGCAAAGAGTCAGGACATTGCAGTTATCATTGACCCCATAAAAGTTGAGGAGCCAGGAATTTACGTTTTTGCTATTGATCCTGAGAAGTTTTCAGCACTTGAACCAGGCTGGCCGATATTCATTTACATGCTCACAGATACATTGAACGGTAGCGCAATTGAAATTTCTGCAAATGAGGAGAACGCTGCAGTTTTTATCAATGATGCTGGTGAAGTTATTAAGGAGTTACCAGACGACAAAAAAGTCAATGTTTCTGCATACATGGAAGCTAACACGGATTACACACCAGTCATAACCACTGACGTTGAAGATGAAGATGAAGACAACGTTGGTAGCAGTGGCAGTGGTTGTGAAGTAGGTTTTGGATTTGTTGGATTTATGGCGCTTGTAGGATTACTCGCTTATATGAAGAAAAAATAAGTTCACACAGCTTACAAGCAGGCAAAAAATTAGACCCTTCGATAAAATGTCGGAGGGCCTTTTATTATGGATAGTGTTAAATTACTGGCGCTGAAGTTCGTTTCATGTATTGAACTGTTACGACGAAACCAACTAACATTAAGCCTATTAAATCGCTTACGATTCCAGGGATTAACATACTTAAACCACCAGCGCATATTATTACGCGCAAAATCGGATTGATTGGCTGATACAGATAACCATTTAAGGCTGTCGCTACTCCGAAAATTCCAAGTAATGCTGTCGCACATATTAATATTATTTCCAGAGCTATGAGAATTTGAGTCAATGCCGGCCCAGCATTTGTTATCGTAATTATCGGCTGTACATTCTCGAATAACATTGCCGGAGTAAACGCGAATATGTACGGAACTATGAAAGCTCCTATAGCGAGTTTTGTAGCATTGAACGCCGTCTTCATTGGAGGAGCCTTAGCTATTGCCGAACCAGCATATGCTGCCAAAGCTACAGGAGGTGTAATATCCGCAACTATACCGAAATAGAACACGAAGAAATGTGCGCAGATTTTCTCAATCCCAATTGCTGGTGCCATTAATATCGGTGCACAGGTTGCCGCCATAATACAGTAATTCGCTGTCGTAGGGACTCCCATTCCCAAAATTATGCAGCATATCATCGTCAAAACCAAAGCTATGAACGCATGACCACCCGAAACGTTCACAACCATTGTGATTAATTCCGAAGCAAGCCCCGTTGACGTTATACAGCCTGCAACGAGTCCAGCCATTGCACATGCTACAGCTACTGTTATCGTTCCGCGTCCGCCAGCCTCCAGAGCATCAATTATCTTCCGTGGAGTAATTCGTTCATCACTGTTGAATAACCCGACAAAAATCGCAATGCCTATCGCTATAGCTGCAGAGAACTGCATAGTGTAAATGTTCATTGAGACCATTACGACCAACACTATCAACGGAAGCAACAAATATACTTTTGGCAACAATTTTAAGATTCTTGGGAGCTCTTCTCTTGGAATACCCTTTAGCCCAAGTTTCTTAGCTTCAAGGTGAACAGCGATATATATTCCAGCAAAATACAACACAGCAGGCAAAATTGCTTTGAGAGCAACTTGTGAGTATGGAATGCCCATATATTCGGCCATTAAGAAAGCTGCTGCACCCATTATTGGCGGCATTATCTGTCCTCCTGTTGAGGCCGCTGCTTCAACAGCCCCGGCAAATTCAGGCTTATAACCTGTTCGCTTCATCATTGGAATTGTTACTGAACCCGTCGTTACTGTGTTGCCCACTGACGAGCCTGAAACCATTCCACAAAGTGCCGACGAAATTACAGCAACTTTTGCGGGACCTCCAGCGCTTGCTCCGGCTATAGCGTTTGCAAGGTTTATGAAGAAAGTTGATATGCCTGTACGTTCAAGGAATGCTCCGAATATGATAAACACCACAATATATTTTGCACACACTTCAATAGGCGTGCTTCGTAGTCCGTCTCCTGTTGAGTAAAATAAATCGTAAATCACTTTCCCGAATCTCACCGTGGAGAACGCATAAACCATCAAAGCCCCAACTACGCATAAAATCGGAATACCTACGCAGCGTCTACATAATTCCATTGTGGATAATATTGCGATAACTGCCATACTTACCATCAGATAGTAGTTCGGATTACGAGGACTCGTCACACGTAAAGCAAGCTTGATTATACTTTCTGCGTTCCACGCGAAATAGAAGAACGGTATCGCACCAGCTAACATTATAATGATGTCATAAAATGGAATTGAATTTACTCTAGGTGTTCTATCAAATGTCAACGGTATAGATAAAGAGTCGCTTAAGCCAGGTTTTACTTCTCCTGACGCTTTTCTTATAGGGTAATGCAGATAGCCAAGGATCAATATTAATCCAAGAAACACATTCAACCTTATCTCGGGCATAGCCGTGCTGAAAAGCGTTACGTAAATGCAATAAAGTGAGAATAATGCCGACAACCAACGAACTACTACAGCGGGCTTACCTTCCCATATACGAACGTTAGACTCTCGATCGTATTTTTTCATTACCGCTTCAACGTCTGCTTCAATGTTAGCAATATCTTGCTTCGTTAAATCAGTATCACTCATAAATTTTCCTCTTTCCTGATAATAAAAAAACGGCCATAGCATAAAGCCATAGCCGCGACGATTCTAAATGCGATTATTTACCTGAAACTTTCATGCCTTTTTCAGCAAAATATTTTACTGCACCAGGGTGATAAGGCACTGCTGTGTAACTGGCTGCGAAACCAAGATTAAGTTCTGCCCCTTTAGCATGAGCTGCTGTAATCTCGTCAAGGTTCTCAAACACTCCGCAAAGAAAGTTATACACGTCTGCTTCTGATACATCGTCATTAGCAATTACAACTGCACCAACTGCAACTGTAGTAACGTCATCATCAGTCCCGTAAACGTCTTTTGCGATAACGTTTTTGCTGTAATAAGGTGACTCTGTTAACAATGACATAATATGCTGGTCATCTAACTGAACAAGATAAACTTTCTTTGTAGCTGCAAGTGAAGTTACAGCAGTTGTAGGAGCACCAGCAACTATGAAAGCCGCATCAATTTTCCCGTCTTGAAGAGCTTCAACACTGTCGCCAAATGATTGATATGTGGGCTTAATATCCTTATCAATGTCGAGGCCATAAGCTTTTAGGACGTCTACAGCATTGAAGTATACGCCAGCGCCAGCAGCTCCGACAGAAACATTTTTGCCTTTGAGGTCTGCTACTGTCTTGATGCTTGGGTCAAGCGTTACTATCTGTACCTGCTCCATGTAAAGGTTAGCAACTGTTGAGAAATTCGTGACTCTGTCCTCAAAAAGTCTCATGCCCCTGAAAGCATACGCACCTACGTCGGACTGCACAAAGCCTAAATCTGCGTCGCCATCTTCCATAGCCTCGATATTAGCTTTTGAACCACCTGAAGTGATAGCCGTTATGGTTGTGCTTGTTTTTTCGCCGACTTTTCCAGCCAACACGCCGCCGAAACCATAATAAGTTCCCTGTGCTCCACCTGTTGTAAAGCGAAGTCGTGTACCTCCGGCCATTCCGCCTTTCTCGTCAGCAACAGCTGCACATGCTACAAGCATAACAAGAACGAGTGCTAGAGAAATGATCTTCTTCATCTTGTGAAATACCTCCTGAAATAAAATTTAATTGTCGTGAATATTCTATCATGTTATTCAAGAACTGAACTATAGCCCCCTGTACCGTACTCAAGACAACGCTTTACACGACTGATTGTTGCTGTACTTGCTCCAGTTAATTCGACGATCTCAGGGTAAGTCTTGGCCTCATTCAATAATCTTGCTACCTCTAATCTTTGCGCCATTGATTTTATTTCGCCTATAGTCGCAAGATCCTCGAGAAAGTTATACACGTCGTCAATGTCATTAAGCTTCAGAAATGCTCTGCATAAATTATCAGTCTGTTTGTTTCTCCGCGTCATTGGGTTTGGCCTCTATAATATGAATGTCTCGTTGAGGATAGGGAATGCCAATACCTTCACGCTTAAACACTGCCGCAATATGGTGACGTAAATCGCTTGAGACTTTCATTCCCGAGGACTTACGCAATTCGATCCAGTAATAAATCTCGAACTCTAATGCACTATCACCAAAATTCTTGAAGATT
>CAJOGG010000059.1 GCA_905234205.1 uncultured Synergistales bacterium
GAGGCACAGACGGTTGAAGGATGTTAGGCTCACTGATTTGGGATGACCTTCCCTCCTCAATGAAACCTAACAAGGTGGAAAGTTCGAAAACGTTACTACATCTTTAATGGCCGAATAATTTCAGCAACTACTCGCGGGAGTTCCGTAAGGTCTTCTACGAGTTTTATTATGTTCTTCACGTTCTATCCCCCTCTCGTCCAAAAATTTTCAGAAAAAAAAAGACAGACCCCGGAGGATCTGCCAATGAATTTGAAATTTTCGAATCTGTTACAGCGGAGTAACTCCCAAAAGTATGCAAGCTGCGATTGAAAGAATGCTGATGCACCAAATCCACGGAAGCGAGTACTTGATGTGTTCGCCAACGTCTATTTCAAGCAAGCCTAAGCCTAAGTACATAGCCGGGGACAACGGGGAAATCATAACTCCAACGTTTTCTGCAACAAGCATTACGCACGCTACGTCCATTGGGTTGACGCCGAACTGTGAAGCAATTCCTACTACGACCGGCAATAATCCAAAATAGAAGCTGTCCGTTCCAAGGCACATGATCAAAGGCACTGCGAAACATGCTACGATGAAATGTGTGTAGCGTCCAAGATCTGGCGGGATTACCGTAACAACTGCTGAAGCCATTGCGTTAAGCATACCTGTTCCACTAAGAACGCCCGTGAAAATTCCAGCCGCGAACAACGTTACGACCATTGACATAGCCGCGACACCGTAATTTTTGAGCTTAGCGTTCTGTTCCTTGAGGGACTTAATGTTGAACGGCAACGTTATAGCTAATGCAAGCATGAACACGTAAGCAGGATTGAAGCTTCCGAACATTAACGCCGCGATTACAGCAACAACGATAACAAAGTTGTAAATCTGAAGCTTACTGGAAACTTTTGATGAAGCTGCGTCTGTTTTTGCCTCGTCAGTTGTGTCGTCCATAGTGAGGCCAAGTTTCTTAATGCGTCTCGTCTGAATGCCGCTGAGCAAGAAAGCTACTACGAACGTGATCACCAACATAGCGCCCTGAACAGGAAGCAATCTGTGCCATAAAATGTTCGGGTCTGTCTCAAGAACTGTAGCAGCTCTGATTGTCGGGCCACCCCATGGGCATACGTTCATGACTCCGATAGCAACACACACTAAAAGCATTAACGCTCTGTTATCCATTTTCAATTTCTTGAACATAGGAAGCATAGCTGTGATCGTGATTATGAACGTCGTAGCGCCGGAGCCGTCAAGGTGTCCGATAATTCCTACAGCAGCAGTGGCAAGTAATACAAGCGTTACACTTGTTCCAGCTTTCTTGATTAAGAAATTAACGATAGGATCAAAAACGCCTTGGTCGCTCATCAACGAGAAGAACGAGATCGAGAACACGAATAACGAAACAGTCGAGACCATTTTCGAAATTCCTGACGCCGCGAATTTGTTCACAACCAACGGATCGAATCCAGCAACGAGTGCCGCAATTGTCGGAAGCAAGATAAACGCGATTGGAGGGATAACGATCTTTTTGATTAAGCACACGATTAGTATCAAGACCATTACAAAGCCAATCACAGCAAGTTTTGTTGACGGGGCAGCCGCAGCTTTCTTGGCCGGAGCTTTCTCGGGTTTTAACAAGTCCTTGAAAGTTTTGTACTCGGTTATGAGAGTCTCTGTGTATTCAGTCTTGTTGGCAAAACCTGGTCTCTCGTCATAGCCGCCCTTCTGTAAGAATGCCTTCCACTCTTCAGTCATAGCGATTTTGGCGATAGCAGCTTCCATTGCGTCAATGGCTTCTTGTGGTGTACCCTTCTTGGCAAAAATTCCGCGTTCAGGTCCGATTACGGAGTCGATACCAAGTTCACCAGCCGCTTCAACGTTTGGATAGCTTGACATTCTCTTTTCGGAAAGTGCTAACAACGGGGTTATCTCGCCAGCAGCTATAAGATCTGAAATTTCGTCCGTGCCCGTTACCATTAAGTCAATTTGTCCTTCTTTGAGCGCAAGATTCATTCCTGCACCTGAAGGGTAATTGACCTCAAGCAAACTCATTCCCTCAATGGCTTTTCTTAGTGATAAACCATCAACGCCCGTGCTTGTCAACATACCTACACTGACGCTATAAGGGTGGCTCTTCACGAACTCACGAAGCTGTGAGAAATTGCTGTAGCCTCTTTCCTCCATGGCTCTACGAGACGCGGCAATGACGTTGATAGCGTTCACTAGTCTTGCAACTGGTACGAACTCATCATTGAACTTGTAGGGCATAGCTCCCATAATATCCTGAATGAGCAAGCTTTGAGTCCCAAGCATAAACGTATAGCCATCAGCCGGTTGTTCACGAGTATAAGACGCACCGTTTACGCCGTTATTTCCCGTTACGTTCATGACCTCGATCTTCTGGCCAAGCTCACCTTCAAGCAAAGGCACCAAAGCACGCAGAGTTGAGTCAGCGCCGCCACCTTCGCCCCACGGACATACGATAACGATCTTGTGGTCAAACTTGAAACCAGTAGCTTCAGGTTCAACACTTGCTTCGACATCGGCAGCACACACTACGGACGCGCATAACGAAATCGCCAGCAACATTGTGATAAGAACATATACGAATCTCTTCACGTTTAGAATACCTCCCGTAAAAAATTTTTGATTAACTAATGGGTGAGAATATTATAGCGAAAAAGTGAGCTTATGCCATTAAGTAATGTGATAGATTAACAAAAACTCGTACCGGAGCTTACAAGCTTAGTACGAGCCATTACGGACTTAGTCCGAGAATTTAAGCGCTAATTGTCTTCCATTTTGTGTCTGAGCTTCCCCAGACTTCATTAATAATTATTATACACTATACCCAAAAATCTCCCGTGATATACTATGCAGAAAATTTTTACAGTTTTTTAAGCAGGAGTGAAATTTATTTTGCAGAAAAAATTACGCGTTGGAGTCTTAGGTGCAACTGGAATGGTTGGACAGCGTTTTATTCAGATACTTCACAATCACGAATGGTTTGACGTAAAAGTCATAGCTGCGTCCCCAAACAGCAAGGGCAAAACTTATGAAGAAGCCGTTTCAGGTCGCTGGCTACTCGATGAACCAATCCCCGATAACATCAAAAATTTAACCCTCCATGACATTAACGACGTAAAAGCTATCGCCGATGAAGTTGACTTTGTTTTCAGTGCAGTGAATCTTTCTAAGGACGAGATTAAGAAAATTGAAGAAGACTACGCCAAAACAGAGACCCCCGTCGTATCTAACAACAGCGCTCACCGTTGGACACCTGACGTCCCTATGATTATCCCCGAAATAAATCCTGAACACGCGGAAATCATTCACGCTCAACGTAAACGTTTGGGAACTTCACGAGGATTTATCGCCGTAAAACCTAACTGTTCGATCCAGAGTTATGCCCCGGCTTTCGCAGCTTGGAAAGAGTTTGAACCCTATGAAGCTATCGTTACGACCTATCAGGCAATTTCAGGCGCAGGCAAAAATTTCAACACTTGGCCCGAAATGGTTGGCAATGTTATTCCGTTCATAGGTGGCGAGGAAGAAAAGAGCGAGAAAGAACCGTTGCGCATATTCGGTCATATTCAGGGTAGTGAGATCGTCCCGGCCAAAGAGCCTGTAATCTCCGCGCAATGTATCAGAATCCCCGTGCTTTATGGTCACACAGCCGCAGCCTTCGTGAAATTCCGTAAAGCTCCAGATAGCAAAGAACAGTTAATCTCGTTGCTTAACAACTTCAAAGGCGTACCACAAGATGCTAATCTACCAACAGCTCCGAAACAGTTTATTCGCTACATGGAAGAGGATAACAGGCCACAAGTTGCTCTTGACGTAAATTATGAAGGCGGTATGGGAGTCTCAATCGGTCGTCTTCGTCAGGATAATATTTACGATTGGAAATTCGTAGGGCTCTCTCACAACACTTTAAGGGGCGCGGCCGGCGGTGCTGTTGAGTGTGCGGAGTTGCTCGTGAGTCAGAAATATATTGAGGCGAAATAAATCATGATTAACGTAGCTATACTAGGATTCGGAAATATAGGCAGTGGCGTCGCTGAAGTCATTGAGAAAAACCAAAACGAGATCAAAAAAGTTTTAGGCGACTCCCTTCACGTGAAATATGTTCTTGATATTCGCGATTTACCCGGCGTTGTTCGTGATATTAACGTCATCGTCAATGACCCTGATATTAAAGTCGTTTGCGAGACAATGGGCGGCAAAGAACCAGCTTACACTTACACGCATTTAGCTTTAGAGCGCGGAATTTCCGTATGTTCATCAAATAAAGAACTCGTTGACGCTTACGGAGTCGAATTGAGCGCGATTGCCCGTGAACATCATTGCAGCTATTTATTTGAAGCAAGCGTTGGCGGAGGCGTTCCGATTTTGAGGACGTTAAGAGAAGCTTGTGGGCACGAAAAAATTTCCAGGGTCGCGGGGATTCTCAATGGCACCTGCAATTACATTCTCACTAACATGAAGGCAGGCAAGGACTTTGACTCGGCGTTGAAAGAAGCTCAAGAGAAGGGCTTTGCTGAACGTAACCCGGCCGCTGACGTTGAAGGGCATGACACAGCACGAAAGATAGCCATACTTGCATCACTCGTATCGGGCAAAAAATTTTCCTACGAACAAATTAACTGTGAGGGCATCACGAATATAACTAGCGAGGATTTTGCACAGGCTGAAGCTAACGGAATGTCAATAAAACTCTTAGGCGTCTATGAAGCTGAAGGGCCAAGCGTCAATGTTGCCCCGTATCTCGTTCCCAAGTCCAACCCGTTATATAACGTCAACGATGTCTTCAATGGCATAATGATTCACGGAAATCAAGTTGATAATCTCATGTTCTACGGAAGAGGCGCAGGAAAACTCCCCACAGCAAGCGCGGTCGTCTCTGACGTTATCGAATGCGTTAAGAATCTTGGCCACAACATCAATAACAATTTCGCGGATTTAGAGCCAGTTGCAAGCGTCAAAGCTCCAGATAAACCTGCCGGACAGAAATTCAGGGTGTTAGAGTAATTATGAAGAAGGTAGTGAAATTTGGCGGAAGCTCCTTGGCCGACGCTAAACAATTCCAGAAAGTTGGGGCAATAATTCGCGCTGATAGTTCACGAGTCTACGTTGTCCCCTCTGCTCCTGGTAAACGACATAGCAATGACATCAAGGTTACAGATTTATTATACGAGTGCTACGAATTAGCAAGTGCCGGCAAAAACTTTTACGAGCCATTCCTAGCCATCAAAGACAGGTACAACGAAATAATTCAAGGCTTGAGTCTCAATATGTCATTGTCAGAAGCGTTTGACGCGATCGAGAACAAATTACTTCATGAACCTGAACGCGATTACACGGCCTCAAGAGGCGAGTATCTCAACGGCTTGATCATGGCAAATTTTTTGGGCTATGAATTCATTGACGCGGCCGACGTGATTTTCTTTGACGAGAACGGAAACTTTGACGCAGAGAAAACTAACTCAACATTACGGCCAAGACTTGAAGAATGCGACAACGCTGTGATACCTGGCTTCTACGGGACAAGTTACGACGGGAAAATCAAAACTTTCTCACGCGGTGGAAGCGATATAACTGGCTCTATAGTTGCGCGGGCTTGTCGTGCTGGAGTCTATGAGAACTGGACAGACGTATCAGGACTCTTAATGGCTGATCCTCACATAGTCTCTAATCCGGCCGTCATGAACAACATAACTTATCGCGAGTTACGAGAGCTTGCTTACATGGGCGCAAGTGTAATGCATGAGGACGCTATATTCCCCGTCAAGAGTGCTGGAATCCCAATCAACATTCGCAACACAAACTCACCTGAAGATCCAGGCACATGGATTGTAGAGAATACTGCGAGAAGATCCAAGTACACTATAACCGGAATAGCAGGCCGCAAAAATTTCTGCTCAATCATGATAGCGAAAGACTTGATGCACTCACAGCCAGATTTTTATCGCAAAGTCGTGCAGTGCTTTGAGGAGAATAACATTCCGCTTGAACATTTGCCTTCTGGTATTGATACAATGACCGTAATCGTACACGAGAGCAAATTTATCGAGCATGAACAGGAAGTCTTAAGCCGTATCGCAAAAATCGTTGAGCCAGAGTCTCTCGAAGTTGAGTCCGGTATCGCGTTAATAGCAGTCGTCGGACGCAGCATGAAATCTCAAACGGGTACAGCCGCCAAAATTTTCCGTGCATTAGCAGACGCTCGTATTAACGTCAGAATGATTGATCAGGGGGCTTCAGAATTGAATATTATCGTCGGAGTCCTTAACGAAGATTTTGAACGCGCTATCAGGTCGATTTATCATATTTTCGTTGACGTCGAATGAGATTGGCGCAGGCGTTTTTGTATTAGTTTGAGTTTTAGTGCAGGGAGTTGGAGTCGGCGGTTCTCTCCTTGCACTTGCGTTTAGTTCCTTCACGATAAATTTTTTCACGATCGTTTTAACTTCTTTAATCTGTGCGGGCAGTTTTCTTTTTGACGAGATCAATACGCCGTCTTTGTCGAGTTTTCCCAAGCAGCGCTGTCTGTTTCGTGGTTTGCCATCTTTATTTCTGTAGCTCGTAACTTCTATAACGTATGTCGTGGTTCTAATCTTTCGGCGTATAATATAGCTCACAAATGATTCTCTCCTCATAGATTTTCTGCAAAGGATTATATCACGATTTTTCAACTACATTTTCAACTACAAAAATCCCCCCTAAAGTTAGGAGGGATCGCGATTGATTCGAGCTAACGTTTTGACTTCATTGCAGCCATTAAAACAAGCAGGCCTAGCCCGATTATTCCAGAGTTACAACCGCCACCGCCAGCTTTGCCTATTGAACGTGAGCTAGTGCTGTCGTGGTTTACGACAAGTTCTTCACCAGAGCTAAGGATCATTGAAGGGGTAGGGTTATCCCCGGCCTTGTCAACGTAGAATGAAAGCTCCCAACGTTTGTTCATGAGCCCGTCCCCGATTAAAATATAGGGCACTTCATCATCAGTGAAGACCTCAATGAAAGCTGTACGGCCTGAATTTTTGCTTTTAGCGTCAGATATTATGACAATGAAATCAAGATACAAATAATCCTCGCCGTTATCGTTGTAAATAAATGCTCTCACGCAATCGCTAGCAGAGACTCCAGCGGAGCTGCCCTTTGTATCTATCGCCGTGAATAAATTCGTGTCGTACTCTCGAGTCGCTGCTGAACGTACCCAAACAGTTCCGTAACGCGCGAAAATGTTAAACAGGCTCCTATCGTCGTCGGCGGCTTCAAGTTCTGGCCATATACTTTCAAGCAATTGAGACTTACGAGGAATTTTCATTCGTACAGAAATTGGCTGCAAGGCTGCTTTTCCTGAGGCGTCGGTGTTGTAAGTTACTTCATCGTCTGCAACTTTGAAGGAAGATGTCGTTGGTGGTTCTGTATCTCCGCTTGCTGTGTCAACTGATACGACGTCATAGGAGACTCTAGCTTGCAACTCCCCTGGAACTTCCGCATCAATCATGAACGCGTCTAGGGCTGAAGATTTTATGTAAACGTTATACGGGGTTATCACGTCCGCCGCCAGCATGTCAACCATTTCGTTAAGTATCTAATCTCGTCTACAGTGTTGAAGACGTTGTTGTTTACGTCGGTGAAATACATTGAGAAACTTTGTACGCTCACGAGTTCATTTGATGGCACATATTGCGGGCCGGCCTCATGAGTAAGCATTCCTGCAACACGTTTGTAATACAGAGTCAAGTTTTTCGGGTTCGTGAAATCGTGCTCGTAGAGTCTAAATGAGGCGCTTTGATCGTTGCCCATGTTGATATTCGTGTAGTTCATATCTTGATTGTAAACAGTAACGAGTCCAGGAGCTATTTGACTGTGAGAGTCAAGCAGAAAACTTGAAGGCAAAGTCCCGTATAAATCTTCCGTCAAGTCATATTTCCAGTAAGCCGGCGTTAAATTTCGCTCTCCTCCGTCGCCCGCGTTATAGCGATAAAGTTCGTAGCGTGTGCCGGTTCTGTTGGTTATTCTTGTCTCGAGTCTGTATGGCAATTCGTTGACTGTATTAACCGGAGTCATCATGAAGAACGTACCTAAATCTTTCGTGATATTGCTTTGTGCGTCCCATTCAAATTTCGTTCGCTTGACGACGTCGCCATTGTTATCGAATATTGCCATGTCAAATATCAGCGGGTTATCTTCAGCGTTACCGTTAGAGACGTTTGCTATGACAAGTGGGATCGGGGTAGCCTCGCGGAAATTCGTGTAGCCTGGTGCAAAGCTTGCGCGCTGTCTGAAAGTTATGTAGCCCAATGAACTTCCGTAAGTGAATGGATCTCCCATGATTCGTATTCTGGTGTCAAGATACTGGCCGGAGTCTATATCGCCTTGATAAGTTGGCGTTATGTTCACGGAATATTCATCATCAAGACCATGAACGACTATTGACTCGCCGATCGTGCGTTTCTCGCAAATATATACGCTGTTGTCCGAGTTGCCCGCATATTCAAGCGTGAAGACTAAATTGTTATCGTAGTCATAAACTTCGTCGCCAGAGACTCGATATAAAAGGGTTTCGCTTAAAGGGTAAGTTACATCGTCGCTGTAAACGTCATAAACAACATCGTTTGATACAGAGTAGCGCGTTATATCGCCCGAATAAAATTCAAATACTCCGGTCTCAACGTCTCCTGATGAACTCATTAATAACTTGTTGGCCAAGCTCCTGACCTCGTACCTATCATTAATAACTACGTCTTCAAGCACAAGTTCTCCCGACAAAATATCAACGGGTTCAAATTCTTTATAAGAGTACAACGGGAGTATCTCGCCAGAAATTACATAATAGCCGGGGATTCTAGCTCGTCCGTCTTCAGAGACAAGCACATCGCCTGAAACAAGGTCGTTAATCTCCGTAAGAATTTGCCTTGAGAAAATATTTTCAGGGTCAACGATAACGCAATCACGTGAATATAAATCGCCCGAGAAGAATTGGCCGGAGATAATATCGCCTGAAAGCACTGTTTCTGTTGAGAGTATTTCATCGCTCGATATTACGTAACGATTAACAACAATGTCATTATACTGTGCACGAGGTATCAGGTAATGCCCAACAAGATCTTCCGCAAAAAATCTCTCCGCCGTCAAAAGGTCGCCATTAACAACATACGTAGCGTCAATACCGTCTCTCCCTCCGACAATGGCGTTTGCTGCAATAACTTCACCGGAAATTATATTGCGTCGTTCAATCTCTTCGATTATGACGTCTTTTGAGAGCGCTTTGAAGTTAAATACTTTGGAGTAAAGGCCATCTGTTCCGCGTTCGTAGATTCCGTTGTCGCTAGGACTGAAAATATATTTTACGGGCTCAACAGTCGGATAGGTCTGGTCCGTCCAGTCGTAGTTACGTTTCCACCATTGCCAATTAGCCGCCTGTTTGCTCCTCGTTGTCCTTGACCAGTTCCACCAGAAAGGAAAATGTCGCGCGTATGGATTTCCGAACTTCACGTTAAGATCCGTCTGGCCATTCGTGATTACAAGGCATAAAGACTCGATTGGGTCCGGGTAAACGTCGTAATAGCGATTGTTGTAAATATAATTCGTCCAAGCCTCGTAGGGTTCAGGCTCTTCAGCGAAAACAAAATTGAAGCCGTCAATAATATCGCCTATAGTTGAGACTGGTATATCGTCAATTTCGCCGCCCATTGTACGCCGGTAAATAGTTCTTGAGTTAGTATTCGTGTTGTTGTTATAGAGCTGATCGTAGTACGTGTAATAATTCTCGTGAACAGTTGCGAACCATTGAGGCCCGCCGACTTCAGAATTCCAAGTTGCTCCGGTTATGTCGCGCAATTGATAGAAGAAATCCGAGTCGCCGTTCAATAAATTATTGTGGTCCCCTGAAGTCAAGTATTGCGGATATAAATGAAAGGGATCGTAATCCCTGCTTGTGTAAGTCGTAGCAGCCTGAACGTCGCTGAAATTTTTCGTAACACTGTGTAAATTTCACTCCTTTAGCTTTTTTAATTCGGAATGCCTATGTATGAGACTGTAACATCGCCGCCATATTCGGGGGAAATGTCTAAGCCCTTTTTCATTCTGTGGAAGGTTACAGTCTTGGCCGCACGTACAGCAACGCCCAATTCTTCGCCGGTATCACAATCAAGCCCCGACGGAATATCTATAGCTATCACGTGTGTAGCAAGTGAGTTAATGGCCTCGATAACGCGCTTGAAAATTCCCTCAACAGGACGATTTAAGCCAGTCCCGAAAATTGCGTCAATGCATGTTTCGCAACCCTTCAAAGCGTGTTCAGATTCCTCAAAGTTTTCATCGTTGATAGAGTTCAAGACTTCCGGTGCCAACTTGCTCATGATTTTGAGGTTAGTCTTGAAATCCTCACTGCCCTTTTTGGGATCGCCGACAAT
>CAJOGG010000060.1:0-9489 GCA_905234205.1 uncultured Synergistales bacterium
AAGTCGCAGGCGTTAATTCCTTCTTGCGGTTCAGCAACGTATCATCAAGATCGAACGCAATTAGCTTTATATTTTCCATACGTCGTCCCCCTCGTTGAGTCTTTGCTCAAAGAATTTCATTGTGCGTTCAAAAGGTTCTGCGCTCGTCAAATCGACTCCGGCACGTCGCAAAATATTGAGGCTGTAATCACTTCCGCCGCTCTGTAAGAATTTCAGGTAACGAGATACCGCGCCTTCCTCGTGATTCAGAATAGCTGACGCAAAAGCGTTAGCCGCCGTGAAGCCTGTAGAATATTTGTACACGTAGAAAGCTGAATAGAAGTGAGGAATTCTCGCCCACTCCACGCATAATTCCGGGTCAATCACCATTTCCGGGCCGTAGCATTTAGCGTTCAAGTCGCGCCACAAATTATTCAAGTAATCCGGAGTCAAAACGTTTCCTGCTTCAACGTATTCGTGAGTCTGTCGTTCATAATCAGCAAACATTGCCTGCCTGAAGAAAGTTGTGCGTACCATGTTGTAGTAATAATCAAGCAACCATTTTTTACGCTCCGTACTGTCAGAGTTCTTCAACAAGTATTCCAGCAATAAAGCCTCGTTTGTTGTCGACGCAACTTCAGCTAATAAGATCGTGTAATCTGCATAGACCTGCGGCTGATTGTTTCGTGAGTAATAGCTATGCAAACTGTGCCCCATTTCATGAACGAGCGTAAACACGTCGTGCAAAGTCCCGTTGTAGTTTAGAAGCACATAAGGGTTAGTTCCGTAACTTCCCCACGAATAAGCGCCTTTGCGTTTGCCTTTGTTCTCATAAATATCGATCCAGCGTTCAGAGACTCCGCGCTTGAAATTGTTAGTGTAATCTTCACCCAATGGAGCAAGAGCCTTTAATGCTAATTCAACGGCGTCATCAAATTTGATCTCGTCTTCAGGTTCATGAGAGATAGGGGCGTTGAGATCGTAATAGTGAAATTCATCGAGGCCAAGAACTTTTTTGCGCAAGTTCACGAGTCTGTACATGAGTTTGCTTGAGTAATTCCTAGCTGTATCGACGACGTGAGAGTAAACGCTCTCCGGGACATTTTCGCCGAACAAAGCCATATCGAGAGAGCTTGAATATTTTCGTGTGGTTGCGTAGAAAATATCTCCCTTGACCGAGCCAGAATATAGCGCGCCTATAGCGTCTTTGTATTTTGCGTAAGTGCCATAGATTCCCGTGAAGGCATTTTTGCGTACGTCTCTGTTTGAGCTTCGGCTGAATTTATACCAGCGTTCTTCAGTGAGTTCTGTAACGTTTCCGTCTTCGTCTTGAATGTCAGGGAATTTCATATCTGCGTCAGTCAACAGCGTGAAGGCATTTTCCGGGACAGCTTTCAATTCTCCGACCTTGGCCAATAAAACTTCAAGCTCATGCGACAAAACGTGTTCTTTCTCGCGTAATAATTTCCTGAAGAAAAACTCATAGCGCGTCAATTCGTGTTCGTTCTTTATGCAGTCATTGATATACTCATGGGGCAACGCAAGAATTTCAGGCTCAAAGAATGCCACCGCCGACGAATAATTCACAAGCAAACTTTCAGCCAGCCCCGCCAACTCCATTGGCTTAGTCTCGCGTAAATCCTCGTGGCTCTTCATGTTCGCATAAGCATAGAGTTTATTGAGTTCAAGCGATAGTTCTTCGTCGTCTTTGATGAACGCTAAAAGAGTGCTTGACCCTTCACCAAGTTTGCCCGCGTAATTCTTGATAGCCTCGATTTTGTCCTTAACCTCGTCAAATTTCTTCTGCCATTCCTCAAATGTTGGGTAAATAGCTTCAAGGTTCCATTTGAATTCTTCTGGTATGGTATTTCGTTCTGGTACTTCATTAGATTTTGTCATTAATACTTTTCCTCCGTTAAAGAATGATTCTTAATCCAGTTTACTAATTCATTGTATGTCACTTTTGAAGCAGCAAGCTCCATAAAATATGATAAATATCAGGGTAGACATCACGACCTTCAAACGATTGAAACGGGGCATTAATCGCTGATTCGTCGTAAGTCTACGTATTAGCGAGAGCCCTGTATGCTTCTTCGTGTTTGATGATTAGGTCACGCGAAATTCTCATAACTTCTTCGTCACTCGCATACTCATATTCTTCATGTCCTATTTCTTGAATATCAAAATAGTTTCTTTCGCTTACTGTGTTCATTGTCATTCTTCCTTATTGTATTTTCCCCTGAATATATTTCACGACTTCCGAGCGTTCTACGTTTACTTGAGAGCCATCGCCTAAATTTTTCACAGCGACTACGTTATTAGCTATCTCATCGGGGCCAATGATACACGCAAATTTGCAAGCACTCGCATTCTTCATTTGAGACTTGAAACTTTTTCCAGCAGTATCGAAGCCAGCAGTTATGTTATTCATTCGTAATTCGTGAGTCAAAATCTGTGCCACCCCCCGCGAATTATCGTCAAGTGCAGCAACGTATACGCTAATCTCTGGAACTTTTCCGAACGTACAGCCCTGTTCTTCCATGACCAACATAACTCTATCGACTCCGCAAGCAAATCCGACTCCGGGAATTTTTCCACCGCCTATAGCGCTCGCTAAATTATCATAACGTCCTCCACCGGCCACAGCGTTTTGAGCTCCCAAGTCACCCGATAAAATTTCGTAAGCTGTCTTCGTGTAATAGTCAAGCCCTCGTACTAATCTCTTGTTAAGCGTGTAAGTGAAGCCCAATCTCTCAAGACCCGCCCTGACTTCAGCAAAATGTTCTCTGCATTCGTCGCAAAGTGAATCGTAAATATCCGGTGCTCCGTCAGCAACATGTCCGCATGATTCTTTCTTGCAGTCAAGGATTCGTAAAGGGTTCCTGCCCATTCGAGCTAAACACGTCTCGCATAATTCGTCCTTATGTGCCTCAAAATATTTCAGCAGCTTTTCACGATAAACAGGCCTGCATTTTTCACAGCCAACAGAATTTATTACTACCTCCAAATTTTTCAGGCCAAGTCTTCTGAATAACTCAATTGATAAAGAAATAACTTCAACATCAGCATACGGCCCGGCAATCCCTAAGCATTCCGCATCAATCTGGTAAAACTGTCTATAGCGTCCCTTCTGCGGTCGTTCGTATCTGAACATGGGCCCCCAATTCCAAAGCTTTGCGCTTGCGCCTTGAACGCATAATTTATTCTCGATTGCTGCACGCATAACCCCAGCTGTAGCTTCCGGCCTCAAAGTTATGCTACGTCCTCCCATGTCTGTAAACGTGTACATTTCTTTCTCTACTATGTCAGTAGTCTCTCCGACCCCGCGCGAAAATAATTCAGTGTGCTCAAAAATTGGCAAGTGTATCTCGCTGAAGCCGAAGTCTTTCATAGTTTGTGAAGCGGTGTTGATTATGTATTCCCATTTCCAAGACTCGCCGGGTAAAATATCTCGTGTGCCTCGTGGAGCTGTTATTGATGTCATTTATTAAGTTCACTCCCTGTTAGAATATAATACGTATGACAGAATTATAATGCAGAAAAATTTTTAAGCAGGGTGATTTATTTGCCGGATATAATTTTCACACAACGCAAACGATTTGGAGAGATACTTCGCGAATATGACCTCGTAAGTCAAGAACAACTTGATAACGCTCTCAAGATTCAGAAGACCTCAACAAAGAGGTTAGGTGAGATTCTCGTATCGATCAACGCAATGACTCTCACCCAAGTAGCAGAAACTTTAGCAGTACAGTTAGAATTACAGTTTATACAGTTGGATAGATACCAGGCCAACGCCGACGCTATTAAGCTTATTCCCAAGAACACGGCCGAACGATTAAAGCTCATACCGTTGCAACTTGACGAGGACGGGACATTGCTAATAACTATGGCTGACCCGTTGGATCTTTATGCGCAAGATGAGATAAAACTTTTAACAGGTCATAACATTCGTATAGCCACGTCAGGAAAAGATGACATAACGAGAAATTTACAAAGGATTTACGATTTATCTACGACGCTTGGAGACGTAATGAGCGGAATAGAATCTCTTGGGGACGCTTACACGACTCTTTCAGCTACAACGGTTGTTGCCGGACCAGACGACGCGCCACTAATCGAACTTGTGAACGATATGATTCAATCGGCTGTACGTGACGAAGCTTCAGATATTCACGTTGAGGCTTACGAACAAATGAGCAGAATCAGATTCAGAGTCGACGGAGCTTTATTCGTACACTTTGAGTATCCTGTCAGCCTTCACCCTTCAGTCGTATCTCGTATAAAGATCATGAGCGGCATGGATATTTCCGAAAAACGTAAACCGCAAGACGGACGTATATTGACCGTGATTGACGATAGACATATAGATTTGCGTGTAAGTTCTTTGCCTACGATGAGCGGCGAGAAAATCGTTATGAGAATCCTTGACAGGGATAACACTGGCGTCGAACTCGAGCAGCTTGGCTTTGATGAAGACGACATGAAATACATAAACGAGTTTTGCGAAATGCCTTGGGGGATTATGTTAGCTACAGGTCCAACAGGTTCAGGAAAATCCACAACCCTTTACTCAATGTTAAAGCGCATAAGCCACCCCGACATTAATATCGTAACAGTAGAAGACCCCGTAGAATTTTATATCCCGGGAATTAATCAAGTGAACGTGAACGAAAAAGCGGGCTTGACGTTTGACTCGGCGTTGCGTTCGATATTGAGACAGGACCCGGACAAAATCATGATAGGAGAGATCAGAGACACTGACACCGCACAGATCGCTATACGTTCGGCTTTGACAGGACACTTTGTGTTATCGACCTTGCACACAAACGACGCTCCTAGCGCGGCGACTCGTATTATAGATATGGGGATTCAACCGTTCTTGTTATCAGCTTCATTATCGGGAGTAGTTGCTCAAAGACTCGTGAGGAGTTTATGCCCTTATTGCAAAGAAGAGTACTTGATTGATGAGCAGACTTGCGAGAAATTTCACATACCCACGGGAGCGACAGCGTTCAGGCCTATAGGCTGCCAGAATTGCAGAAACGGTTATAAGGGTAGACGAGGAATTTACGAGATCATGATGATTAACGACGACTTGCGCGAAATGATTCTAAAGGGAGCTGATAATTTGGAATTGCGTGAAGCGGCTATCAAGAACGGAATGAAAACTTTACGACAAGCAGGAATTAACGCGGCACTGACTGGAGCAACGTCCCTGGAGGAAGTATTAAGCTCAACACTATAAAATTAAAACCTCCCCATTAAGAGGAGGCTTCTTCTTTCTCTTTGTCCACAAATGCTTGGATCTCTTCGTGATTGATTACTTCTTTCTCTTGCAACGTCTTGGCTACTTCATGTAAAACTTTCTCGTGAGTCCTGAGAATGTTCAACGCGTTCTCTTGAGCCTCAATAACAAAGCGTTTAATCTCCTCGTCAATCGTTCTTGCTGTGTTGTCGCCAGTGTCCTCTCGTGCTTGAGTTGCTCCGGCCAAGTATGTCATTGATGGGGCAGCGTAACGAACCGGGCCAAGTGCCTCTGACATTCCAAACTCTGTAACCATTCGCCTAGCTATTTCCGTGACTCGTTCGAGATCGTTTGAAGCTCCTGTTGAACCCTCATTGAAGATCAATAACTCCGCAGCTCTTCCGCCTAACATAACGGCCATACGATTCTTCAATTCACTCTCTGAAATTAAGTATTGGTCTTCCGTTGGCATTTGTAAAGTGTAACCGAGTGCGCCTTTGGTCGTTGGGATAATGCTGACTTTGTGAACAGGATCAGAGCCCGGCAAGTAACAAGCTACGAGTGCGTGGCCTGATTCGTGATAAGCGACCTTCTTGCGAATTTCGGGAGTTAATGGAGTCTTTCTCTGCAAACCTGCGACGACTCTTTCAATGGCTAAATCGAAATCATTCATGGTAACGTGTTCGGCTTTACGTCTTGCGGCTAACAATGAAGCTTCGTTGGCGATATTTGCTAGGTCAGCTCCAGAGAATCCCGGCGTAACTTTTGCAATAGCTCGTAAATCAATCTCGGGTGCTAATGGTAATTTCTTCGTGTGAATCTTGAGAATCTCTTCGCGTCCTTCCTCTGTGGGTAACACAACCTGAATTTGCCTGTCGAATCTTCCCGGCCTCGTCAAAGCTTGGTCAAGAATTTCCGGTCTGTTAGTTGCGCCCATGATTACGACTCCGTTATTAGCTTCAAAGCCGTCCATTTCCGTTAGTAATTGATTTAAAGTGTTCTCTTGCTCGGAATTGCTGTTGAAGTTGCGCATACGTGATTGTCCGATTGCGTCGATCTCGTCAACAAAGATTATACACGGGGCTTTCTTCTTAGCTTGGCCGAATAAATCTCTGACTCTCGCAGCTCCGACTCCTACGAACATTTCAACAAAGCTTGAACCAGTTATGAAGAAGAACGGAACACCAGCTTCTCCTGCCGTAGCTTTTGCAAGTAGAGTCTTTCCAGTGCCAGGAGGTCCAACAAGCAACACACCACGCGGCAATTTTGCTCCGAATTTGTCAAAGCGTTTAGGCTCCTTCAAAAAATCTATAATCTCTCGTAATTCAACTTCAGCTTCACCGGCTCCTCCAATATCGCTGAAGTGTACGGCTGTCATTTCGCCCTGTAATTCCCTAGCTTTGCTTTTACCGAATGAAAATATGCCGCCTGCTCCTACGCTTCCGCCCATGTTTCTGAAAATAAGGTACCAAATTATTATCAAAGGCAACATAGGCAACAAGATACCCATTAAGAGATCAACCGCACCATTTCTAGCGACACCGCCAAATTTTATGCCAGCGTTTGAAAGTTTTTCAATCAATAACGGGTCAACTAGTTTCACGACGCTTTTAATGCTGTTAGCAGACTGTTTCGTCTTCCTGTTTGAGAGAATAACACCGCCAATTATCGGACGTTTATCAGGGCTTACTGTTGCGCCTTCTTTGAGGGAATAAATTATGCGTGATTCGGTTATGTCTACGCTCTCAATATTTTTTGCGTCAAGGTCAGCGAGAAATTCACTGTAAGGGACTTCGCTTTTACTCTCAGCATAGGGCTTGTAAATATATTCAGCGAACAACCACGCCACTATTATCGCGATAAAAAAATACCATACTGAAAACTTTTGTCCTTTGTCCATCTTGAAATTTTTGTTGGGATTCCTTTCTTGAAAGTTTTGTGTTAATTATAGTCTTGAGCTTCTTAGAATTGCTCTTCCACTTTCGTTGCGTCTGGTTCTGTTCTTGAGGCGATCAAATTCCTCATTTATCTCCAACCTTTCTGATTTATCCACTGGCATAACGTCGAGAAAGCTATTCAACTTTGCTTCCATGTCCTGAATTTCTTTAGTGCTTGGCGGGAGTGTTCGGCCGATGTTTTTGAGACTCATAACTGCTATATCAGAGATTAACATAGCCATGTCGTGAAGGTCTTTGTTGTCCTGTTCGGAGCTAGCAGAGTCGCTATCGTTTTCGTAGTCAGATCTGATTCGTGTAGCAAAACATAGAAACCCTACAGCCATTGCCAACCACGCCGCCCCCGCAGCAATATTATCAATATAGAACATATAGCCCGCAAAAATCACAGAACAACGCCCAACGTACAAGCCTGTCAATCGTCATGAATTATCCGTCTCAATTCCTCACAAGCTTTATCAAGATCATCATTCACGATTATGTAATCATATTCATTCTGTAAGTCTAACTCTTTTGCGGCGTTGCTTAATCTAACTCGTAAAGCCTCTTCACTCTCCGTGTTTCTGTTGCGTAATCTGCTTTCGAGAGTCTCAATTGAAGGAGGGGCAACAAAAATTAATACGGCCTCGGGGATTTTATCGCGAACTTGTAAAGCGCCCTGTACGTCTATCTCAAGCAAAACATTTTTCCCGGCCTCAAGCTCTCTTTCAACGTCGGCTTTCAATGTCCCGTAATAATCCGAGTGAACGTGAGCATATTCTAGAAATAAATTTTGCCTTATGTCTTCTTCAAATTTTTCGTGGGTTATAAAACGATATTCTATGCCGTCAGTTTCGCCTTCACGAGGTTTTCTTGTCGTACATGAGATTGAGTACACGAGGTTGCTTAAATCGTTCAAAGCATGTTCGCGCAACGTACCTTTACCAACACCACTTGGCCCGGATAACACAAATAATTTTCCTTTATTCGACATTTTGTATCTGCTCTCGTATTCTTTCAATGCAAGTTTTTGCCTCAACGACTCCCCAACGAAATTCAGCATCAGCAACTTTTGAGCCCATTGTGTTAATTTCCCTGTTCATCTCCTGAATCAAGAAATCGAGCTTTTTGCCTATAGGTTCATCAAGTTTCAGAGTCTGATGAAATTTTTCACAGTGAGCGTTCATTCTCGTGATCTCCTCGGAAATATCCCAACGATCCGACAACAACGCGACTTCCTCAGAGATTCTGGCTTCGTCGAGTTCAAGGTTATAATGCTTCAAAACGTCCTCAATTCGCTGTCTAATACCATCAAGCGCGGCCTCTTTAGCAACTTTCCAACGTTCTTGCATGTTCGTGAAATTAGTATCAAGTTCTTTGAGGTCGGACTCAATTTTAACCTGCATTGCTTTTCCCTCAGTCAAGCGCGACTCTGTCAATACTTCAACAGTTTCAGTAACCATTTTGTCCCAAAGTTCAGGACGTTCACGGGCTTCTTGTTCGGCCAAGTTGTCGTTGAAGTCAAGGACGCCTGGGAGCGTTAAAAGATTCGTGATGTCGTTGGTTACTTCGAAATTGTTAGCTGCTGCGATACTACGAACCTGTTCAAACAATTTCACAAGCCCTTCATCGTCAACAATAGGGATTCTTCCGCCTGGTGCCCAATTAATGTCAGCCGATAATCTCACGCGACCACGAGCTATTAACTTGCGCAACAAAGCCAGCATTCTATTTTCTAGCGAGGATAATTCAGCGGGGAGTCTTACGGAAAAATCCTGATACTTGCTATTGACCGACGATATTTCAAGTAAAACAGTGCCCCACGAAAATTCATATGACTTACTGCCAAAACCTGTCATGCTGCGAATCATAATTACTCCCCTGCCTCTAATTCCCTCATAGTCTTGTCTAACTCGGCCATAATTATATTTCGTCCTTCTTTGCTCTTGTAGACTTCATCGGAAAATCTCAAAGGCTTACCGAACGTAATACTAAGCTTTGTTGGCCTAACAAATACAGAACCGGGCGGCATAGCTTTGAACGCTCCATGAATAAACACGGGCAAGATCGGGGCTTTCTCACGCGCGGCAATGACTGCAACACCGGCTTCAAGCGGCTGTAATTTACCGTCAAGAGTCCTACCACCTTCAGGAAAAATTAATACATCGCTGCCTTCCTGATACATTTTTATGAATCCTCGCAAAGCTCCGGCTGCTGAAGCGTTATCTGCACGAGAAACAGGGACTGCTCCTAATGCTCTTATGCACGCTCCGAAAAGCCAGTTGTTAAATAATTCTTCCTTGGCAAAATATTTGAGTATTCGCGGGA
>CAJOGG010000060.1:9510-11655 GCA_905234205.1 uncultured Synergistales bacterium
CAGGCCACGATCATTTTCTCGTTAGGGTCTAATTTCTCAAGCCACTTTGCTGAACAACGATTGTAAATTATTAGGAGAACTTTGAAGAAGTATTTGACTATTGCGTAAAAGATTTTATTTTGCTTCATTATGATTATTGATTGCCTCGTTTACGTGGTGAATTATGAAAGTAACGGCTTCATCTTCCGTAATGTCTGATGTATCGAGATATATGGCACCTTCTGGAACACTTAACGGCGCTAATTCGCGTTGAGAGTCATTTTTATCTCTGTGCTTGATTGATTCCAAAATTTCGTCGTAATTTGCCTCTTTGCCTTTGTTGACTCGTTCTAAGTATCTGCGCTTGGCTCTGGCTTCGGGTGAGGCTGTGAGGAAGAATTTCACTTTGGCATCAGGAAAGACTACGCTCCCTACGTCACGACCTTCTGCAACAATTGAGCCGTATTTTTCCTGGTCTTGCTGCAAACCCAACAACGCTTCACGAACAACCGGCAACGCAGAATAAACTGAAGCTAGTTCATCAACTTCTGGGGTTCTGATTTCTCCACTGACGTCAAAGCCATTAACTAGCACTGAATTTTCCCGTAATTCGATCTTGATTTCACTTAGGGCCTCGCGCAAAAAGTCTTCGCTTTCTGGTTTGATTTCGGACTTCGCTAAGAGTAACGCTATAGCCCTGTAAATTGCTCCTGTGTCAAGATATTTTATGCCCAATGATTTCGCTACACGTTTTGCTACTGAACTCTTACCAGCTCCTGCCGGTCCATCTATAGTGATTACGTATGACAATTTTACAACCCTGCCATATCGCCCATATCTGTAGCCACGCTTCCAGCAAAGTCTATCATTTCCGACAATAGGCTCTCGAAATTTGTTATGCCGAGTCTTTCAAGTGGTTCAGGGAAAATATAAGATTGCAGTCCGTCAGCTCCGAGTCCTATTCCTAGCATTAAGCATATGGTGTTAGCAACTGTTACGACGTCCAGTAATGGCTGATATTGCTTTTTGTCCTCTGGTAAATCGTTTGGTTTGTGGTGATACGCAACTGCTATACGATAAGCTTCGGGCATTTCCCATTTCTCAACTAGAATCTCTCCGATCATTGCGTGGTCAAAGCCAAGTACTTGCCATTCTGCTTTAGTGAAGGGTATGTGTTTCTCCTCAACCATTTTGACAATGATAGCGTAACCGTATTTAACATAGTCGTTGAGAATCACTTTGCCTATATCGTGCAACAAGCCTCCGACGTACGCGTCTTCAGTCCCGACTTTACCTGTTAGCTTGGCCAAGTATCTCGATGTGTAAGCAACCATTAAAGAATGTTTCCATAGTTCGCCCCTGTCAAGAGCATAACCAGTTAAGCCTTTATCCATTGCAGAGTAAACAGTAGCAGCAAGAATTATATTACTGACGCTCTTATATCCAAGTAGAGCAATAGCTTCGGAGATGTTAGAGATATTACGCGTCATTCCGTATGCAGCAGAATTAGCGAGCTTGAGAACTCTTAACACTAAACCTTCATCGCGCGATAAACTTTGTGCGACGTCAGCGGCATTGCTATCGGGATTATTAAGCTTCCTCATAGTTTCGATAACGAACTGTGGGAATGATTTTATGTCCTTCATCTTGCTGATTATTCGTGTTTTTATAATTTCTCTGGATTTCTCATCGATCTCACTCATGAATTTCTACCTCCTTTGTGAAAAATTAAACTACTCCACCTGTGAATATTTTAGTGTACAGCTCTGAAAAAGACAAACTAACAAACTCACCGGGCTGTAATTTCTCTAATGTCATTTTCCCGATCTTGCGCCTGATTAATCGCTTGACATTAAAACCTGCTGCCTTGGCCATGAGTCTGACCTCACGTTTTCGTCCCTCAACTATCACTATAGAGATCCACATGCTAGGAGGTAATTTATTCATCACGTTAATACTTATCGGCTTAACATGTAATCCTTCTTCAATCTCAAAGCCTCCTCGCCAACGTCGTAATTGTTTCTCGTTAATGGGAATGTTTAGTAAAGCCTCGTACTCTTTGTAAATATCTTTGGACGGGTGAAGAATACTCTGTGTAAAATTTCCATCGTTCGTGATAATCAACAGGCCCTCGCTCTCTTTGTCAAGCCTTCCAACAGGATACAA